>CAZDJE010000033.1:0-36533 GCA_964505715.1 uncultured Desulfocapsa sp.
TTTTGTTAACGCTTGAATAAAAAAATGGGCCAAGGTGAAGAGATCACCTTGGCCCATTTTTATTTCTCTACTGCAAGAAAACTACTTTCAGGGAGCAATACCCATTTCTTTCTCTTTCTCATGAATAGCCAGACGAGTCTTGATGGCAGTATCAGGAATAAGAGACATGGAATCAATTCCAAGTTCAACAAGGAATGTGGCAAACTCAGGGAAGTCGGATGGGCCCTGGCCACAGATACCGATCTTCTTCTTACGGCGTTTTGCAGTGGCAATAACCATACGGATCATATCTTTCACAGCATCATCACGCTCATCTGCAATACCTGCAATGAGTCCTGAGTCACGATCAAGCCCGAATGTAAGCTGGGTAAGATCGTTGGATCCAATGGAGAAACCGTCAAAGATATCAGCGAATGCATCGGCAGAGATTACGTTACTTGGAATTTCACACATAACATATACCTCAAGGCCATTCTCGCCCTGTACCAGACCGCACTCCTTCATCACCTGAATTACCTTCTTGCCTTCCTCGGGGGTACGGCAGAAGGGAACCATCAGCTTGATGTTATCAAGACCCATATCGTTACGGGCCTTTAACAAGCCGGCACACTCAAGCTCAAAAGCAGGACGATATTTAGGGTCGTAGTAACGGGAAGCTCCACGCCATCCGATCATTGGGTTTTCTTCCTTGGGTTCGTACAGGGTACCACCGGCAAGGTTAGCATATTCGTTACTCTTGAAGTCAGAGAGGCGAACGATAACATCGTTGGGGTAGAATGCTGAAGCAATACGTCCAACACCTTCAGCTACTTTATCGATAAAAAACTGACGTTTGTCGGAATAAGCTCCTGTTTTGGCATCAATCTTGGCAACGATCTCTTTCTTCTCAGGATCATCGGATTTTTTCAACTCTTCATAGTTGTAGAGTGCAAGAGGATGTAAACCGATATGAGAGTTAATAATAAACTCTTCACGGGCAAGTCCTACGCCATCATTTGGAATCTGACATTCGGTGAATGCTTTTTCCGGAATGGCAAGGTTCATCATGATTTTGGTTTTGGTCTCGGGCAGGTTACCGAGATCCTGACGGTCAATCTCGAATTTGAGCAGACCATCATATACATATCCAGTCTCACCTTCAGCGGAAGATGCGGTGATCTCCATTCCGGTTTTGATATACTCGGTGGCATCCCCTGTTCCAATAACACATGGAATACCAAGTTCACGGGAGATAATTGCAGCATGACAGGTTCGTCCGCCACGGTTGGTGATGATGGCTCCTGCAATCTTCATGATTGGTTCCCAATCGGGATCGGTCATATCGGTGACAAGTACTTCACCTTTCTTGAAGGTTCCGATATCTTTTACGTTATTAATACAATGGGCAACACCTTGACCAATTTTTGCACCAACAGCCAAGCCTTCAACAAGTATTTTGCCAGTTTCAAGGAGTTTGTAGGTCTCCATCATACCTTTGTTGGCTTGTGAGTGAACGGTCTCGGGACGAGCCTGAACGATAAATAATTCTCCAGTTCCAACGTTTACACCGTCACCATCCTTGGCCCATTCGATGTCCATTCCTTTTTCGTAATGGTCTTCGATGATACAGGCCCATTCGGCAAGTTTAAGAATCTCGTCATCACTGATAACGTAGTTTTGACGTTCTTCCTCGGTGGTATCGATGTTCTGCACTGGCTCAGGGGTTGAGGGATCGTTGTCGTAGATCATTTTGATCTCTTTTGATCCGACTTTCTTTCCAACGATCGGGCGTTTGCCTTCTTTTAGTTTTGGTTTGTAAACGTAGTATTCATCGGGGTTGACTGCACCTTGAACAACGTTTTCACCAAGGCCCCAGGCGCCGGTGATAAAACAGGCATCTTTGAAACCGGATTCTGTGTCAATGGTAAAAAGAACACCGGAAGAAGCGGAATCGGATCGTACCATCTTCTGAATGGTGATGGAAAGGTACACATCAAACTGGCCATACCCCTGATGCTGACGATAGGAGATGGCGCGGTTAGTGAAAAGAGAAGCAAAACAGCTGCGACAGTTATCAATAATTGCGTCGTAGCCGTGAATGTTCAGGTATGTTTCCTGCTGACCAGCAAAGGATGCATCTGGCAGATCTTCAGCGGTGGCAGAGGAACGAACAGCAACGTCACAATTTTCGCCGTACTGCCCTTCCATTACCTTGTATGCCTTGATGATTGCTTCACGCAGGTCATCTGGAAATTCAGCGGTACGAATAATATTACGACATTTTTCTCCACGCTCTGCAAGATTTGCCATATCTTCAATATTAAGATCAGCAAGAACGTCGCGGATATCCTGTTCAACTCCTGCAGCTTCCAGGAGATAACGATACGCGTAGGCGGTAATGGCGAAACCGTGAGGTACAGCAACACCTTTAGCTGTGAGATGTTGGTACATTTCACCAAGCGAAGCATTCTTTCCACCAACAAGAGGAACATCTTCAATCCCGATATCGTCAAACCATAGAATGAGTTCTTCGTCGTGACTTTTGGCCATGGTTGTTTCTCCTACAGAAGTAATTGTTGAAAAGACATGTTCGGAAATTCGAAGATGCCAAAATGAAAAAATCAACCTTTATATAAAAGGATGATAACTGGAAGTCAAAAAATTCTGATGCATTATATAAAAAAAATTGTCGATTAGTCAAGTCTTAGCAAGCATGTCTCATAAGTTTTTCTCCTATGAAAGTGTAGAAGTGAAAATGGAAGTATGATATTGTTTCTGTTGGAAACTACCGGTTGTCTTAACGAAAATTATATTGATGGTAACTTGGAGGATGAAGCGATGTCCCAGGCTGTAAAAATTAAAGAGTTGTACGCAAAGTGCAATATCGGCAAGGAACACTCAGGAAGCGATTATTTTGCTCTTGTCAGAGAATTGGTTGCTTTGCGCAATGAAGAAGGGGCGGAGTGGCAAAGAGCTATAAATCAGGTGTATACATTGATAATGGATGAAATTATCTGCAATGTGAATCCTCCTGTTACGGCTGTTAAGTTTGGCACCTCCGGCTGGCGTGGTGTGATAGGTAAGGATCTGTTTGTTCGTTCAGTCTCTTTTGTAACGGCTGCCATTCTGGACTTATATTTTGCAGTTGATAAGGAGCCTGAGCTTAGTGAGTTTTTAGGTGTGAATAGTCTTGATGAGGCCAGAAAACGAGGTTGTGTACTTGGCTTTGATAATCGCTTTGGTGGTGAAATTTTAGCAGGAGCGGTGACCGAGGTGTTGTCGAATGCTGGCTTTACGGTTCACTATGCCGGAGAATCTACAACGGGAGTTCTTTCGGCTGCAGTGCTTGAATTGAATGCCGCCTTTTCTGTGAATTTAACTCCCTCTCATAATCCACTCGAATATGCAGGTTTTAAGTATAATGCTGCGGATGCTGGTCCTGCAGCTGCAGAGCTCACCGGGCGTATTACCAAAAGAGCGTGCGAAATAATAGCTGAGACTGGATCACCACTTGTGGCATTGGATAAACCTGTTGTCTCACCCGCTGAACGGGATGATGTCTTACCTTTCAATGCTCTTGAAACCTGGAAGGATCTTGTACGTAGAAATAAGGATGTTCATGATGTTCAGTATGATGAAATTATGAAGCAATTTGCCACGGATACAGAGATTGTGGCTGTTATTGATTCGGTCCACGGGGCAAGCAGGGTGCATATACCATCACTCTTTAATGATGTGAAAACAGATAGGTTGGTTCAGCTGCGAGACAGTTCAGACGTTACGTTTAACGGTATTGCGCCGGAACCATCATCGGCAAATATCGCAGGGGTAATGGAGGCGTTGGCTGCGCGGAATGAACCTCTTAAGGTTGGGGCAATTATTGATCCCGATGGGGATAGAATCAGATTTACCGATGGTAACGTTGAAATCAGTATGAATCAGTTTGGAGCCATGGCCTATCATTTTCTCCATGAGGTGAAGAAAAAGAAGGGAATGGTCGCTAAAACCGTGGCCACATCCAACCTTGCAAACCGCTTGGCTGAAGTTTTTGGTGAAGAGACCTATGAACCACGAGTGGGCTTTAAAGAATTTAAACCAGTGATTGGTCAGGCACTTGTCTATTTTGAAGAATCCGATGGGATCTCTATTATTGGACATACTCCGGAAAAAGATGCCTATATAGGATTGCTTCTAGCACTTGATATGGTACTGAGCAGAAGACAGAATCTTGGTGACTATCTTGCTGAGATTGAAAAGGAATACGGTGCCTATTACCCCGATCGTGATGGCTTACCCGTAAGTGTTCAGGGGGCTGAATTGATGGATGCGCTACAAAAGCTTGAGAAGTATGATGTCGGGGCATTCGTTTCCGTTGGAGGAATAGAACAGCGTATCAGTCAGGTGATAGCTATCGATGGTCGAAAGATGATTTTTGAAGATGGTTCCTGGCTTATGATCAGGCCATCTGGTACAGAACCAAAGGTTCGTTTTTATGTCGAATCACGAACGGAGAGTGGCACTGTAGCACTGGTTGCAGCGGCCCGTGGAATGTTGGATGAAATTGGTCTTATTTAAATGTGAATCCCCCATTGATTTTTAGTGCCTTTGTAATTACTTTGTTGTTCTTTTCAACATAATTATATTTAGGCACTTATCCTGGCTTACTTTTTTAGCTGCCAGGGCTAGCGTTGCGGTGTTAAGAGTAGCTGAACCGTCAGTCTATTCATCCGGCCCTAAGGGGTACAGGATAAATAGACTATCATCAGAGAAAAAATCAGGAGTAAATCATGTGGGAATATACAGATAAGGTGCAGGAACATTTTTTAAAGCCCCATAATGTTGGAGAAATTGAAAATCCAAGTGGGATTGGTGATGTTGGATCTCTGGCCTGTGGCGATGCCCTGAAGCTGACATTAAAGATTGAAGATGATGTGATTGTTGACGCCAAGTTTAAAACCTTTGGGTGTGCCTCGGCTATTGCTTCTTCTTCTGTGCTCACCATTATGGTTACTGGCATGACTGTCGATGAAGCTGAAAAGCTTACTAACGATGATATTGCTGATTATCTTGGCGGTCTGCCCAAGGAAAAGATGCACTGTTCAGTTATGGGACGTGAGGCCTTAGAGGCCGCAATCGCCGACTATCGTGGTGTGATTCTCCCCATGGCAGAAGGTGAGGTCGTTTGTGAATGTTTCGGAGTCACCGACCTTGATGTGATCAGGGCTATTAAAGAATCTGATCTTAGATCCGTGGAAGAAATCACCAACTTTACCAAAGCTGGTGGTGGTTGTGGAAAATGTGAAGATAAGCTTCGGGATATTCTTCAGGCCACGATCAACGGGATACCTGTGATTCCCGTTCAGGCTGAAGGCCCAAAACGGATGACCACTCTTCAAAAGATTAAGAAAATAGAAGAAGTGCTTGAGCGTGAGATTAAACCTGCTTTAAAGAAGGATGGTGGTGACATTGAGCTTGTGGATGTGGATGGCGATTTTGTTATGGTTTCCCTTCGTGGGGCCTGTACTAGTTGTACGAAATCTCAGACAACCTTAAAAGAATATGTCGAGAAAAAGTTGCGTGAGCTGGTGCTTGATACCCTGATTGTGGAGGAGGCTAAATAATGAAGTGTGAAGCGGACAAAGTAATTTATATGGACAATAATGCCACCACCCGGATTGCTCCCGAGGTTGTGGATGCTATGATGCCGTTTTTGACAGAATGTTACGGTAACCCTTCAAGTATGCATACTTTTGGCGGTCAGGTTGGGGGGGCAGTTGAGACAGCAAGAGCTCAGGTTGCCGATCTGATCGGAGCTGATCTCAGGGAGATCACTTTTACCAGTTGTGGAACAGAAAGTGACTCCACCGCAATTCTTTCAGCTCTTCAGGCTTTTCCTGAAAAACGGCATATCGTGACCACCCGGGTAGAACACCCTGCCATTAAACATCTGTGTGAAAATTTGGACAGACTCACCGGCCATAAGCACCGTGTGACTCGCCTTCAGGTTGATTCCGATGGAACACTTGATCTTGCAAAGTATGAAGCAGCCTTATCCGATGATACTGCCATTGTTTCAGTGATGTGGGCCAATAACGAGACGGGTGTGATCTTCCCCGTTGAAAAGATGGCCACCATGGCAAAAGAGCGGGGCATACTGTTTCATACCGATGCGGTTCAGGCAGTTGGTAAGATTCCAATTAACTTGAAAGATCTTGATATCGATTTTCTCTCTCTTTCCGGGCACAAGCTGCATGCACCGAAAGGAGTTGGTGTTCTCTATATTAAACGCGGCACTCCCTTTGTTCCGTTTCTTGCAGGCGGACATCAGGAAGAAGGTCGGCGCGGCGGAACCGAAAATGTGGCTTCAATTGTTGGTCTTGGCAGAGCCTGCGTGCTGGCAGGGGAGACCATGGACGAGGAGAATACCAGAGTACGTGCACTTCGAGATCGTCTTGAAGAAGGCTTACTTGCTGCAGTTCCAAAATCAATGTTGAATGGCCATAAAAAGGACAGGCTTCCCAATACTACAAATATCAGTTTTGAATTTGTGGAAGGTGAGGCTATTCTGCTCCATATGAATCTGTCCCATATCTGTGCATCATCCGGGTCTGCATGTACTTCCGGATCGCTTGAGCCGTCACATGTTCTACGGGCCATGGGTGTTCCTTTTACGGCAGCTCATGGTTCCATCAGGTATTCTCTTAGTGTTTATAATACCGAAGAAGAAGTTGATTTTGTGTTGGAAAAAATGCCACCAATTATTGCTGAGCTTCGTGCTCTTTCACCCTTCTGGAAGGCGGAATAATTATGCAGATTGTTGATCCAGGCTATGAAATCCAGGATGAACTGGATCAAGCATCACTTGTTGTTCGTCTTGAGGCATGTGGCCGTATTTGTTACAAGAGTGAGGGGCTGATAAACAAGGATTCAGCTCTTCCTTTTGTGAAAAAAATAGCTGAACATGGTCACAATTCAGTGATGGAAATGGCAGTGGTCACGCTTGGCGTAGGGTGCAGTGATGAGCAATTTAATGCATTGCTGGCGTTGGAACCAAGATATCTGTTTATTGATCGCCTGGATACTGAAATTCTTGTAACAGCATCTATTCGAAGTCTTAGGGAGTTGTATCAGCGTGCAGGAAAGATTGCAATTGTTGAGGCGATGGTTGGTTTTATGGTGGATGACCATTCCTACCTGTTTGAAGGTGTCTGGGATGGTGGGTCTGGAACTCGTGAGAAAAGTGGCATTTCAGTCCGAAAGCTTGATTTAAGTGAAGTTGATGCACTCTCCGCTGCACTTCTTGCTCAGCATAGATTTTTGGGTGTGAAGTTTATAACGAATCGCGCAGTAACACATGAAATAGTACGGCATCGCCCCTGCTCCTACCTTCAGGAAAGCCAGCGATATTGCAGGTATAGTCAGGATAAGTTTGACAATCAGGTAAGTTTTATCCGGCCCATGTTCTATAAAGAGGGGAGTGATGAATATCTGCTGTGGCAAAAGGCGATGGAAGACACGGAAAAAATTTATTTGAGACTTCTTGATTCTTCAACTCCTCAAGCGGCTCGAACTGTTCTACCCAACTCCTGCAAAACTGAAATTATAGTATACTGTAATCTTGCAGAATGGAGACATATCTTCAATCTTAGAACTACCCCAGCTGCGGAACCATCCATGCGGGAAGTAATGATTCCTCTTGCCGCAGAGATGAAAAAACGTTACCCGGATATTTTCTAAGATACTTGTTTGACAACCTATTTAGCTCCTATTCCTTTCGTGGAACAGGAGCTTTTTTTTTGCTCATTTCTAGTCGTATTGACACTTTGTTAAAAATTAGTTATATAGAGCATCAATTCTGATGAAGTAACCAACTCGTCCTGAGTAAAATCAGGTATAACAAATTAATTTTTCTTACAAAAGGAGATCAATATGGTCCTTGATCCAACGAAACATGCTGACTGGGAGATTGCTGCTGAAGCTGAAACCCGAATGAAAACTGTCTATCAGCTCGGGGAAGAGCTTGGGCTAGAAAAAGAGGAAGTCCTTCCTTACGGACATTATGTAGGAAAGCTTGATTTTAATAAGATTATGAGCCGTCTTGCTGATAAGCCAGATGGGAAATATGTAGATGTAACTGCCATTAGTCCTACTCCACTTGGTGAAGGCAAATCAACCTGTGCCATGGGACTTGTTCAGGGACTTGGAAAACGTGGTAAGTCAGTTGTTGGTGCCATTCGTCAGCCATCTGGCGGGCCTACCATGAATATCAAAGGTTCCGCTGCCGGTGGTGGTCTTGCTCAGTGTATCCCTCTTACCGAATTTTCCCTTGGCCTGACCGGTGATATTAACGCCATTATGAATGCTCATAATCTGGGGATGGTTGCTCTTACTTCCCGTATGCAGCATGAGGCCAACTATACAGATGAGCAGCTTGCTCAGCGTAACCTGAAACGTCTAAATATCCATCCCAAAAAAGTTGAATTTAACTGGATCATGGATTTTTGTGCTCAGGCCCTGCGTGATATTACCATCGGTCAAGGACCTGGTAAAATGGATGGCTTTACTATGAAATCATCCTTTGCCATTGCGGTTTCTTCTGAGATCATGGCCATTCTTGCCATCGCTAATGATCTTGCTGATATGCGTCTCCGTATCGGTAAAATTGTTGTTGCCTATGATAAACAAGACAGACCAATTACCACAGCTGATTTGGAAGTTGATGGTGCTATGACAGCGTGGATGGTTCAGGCGATCAATCCTAACCTGATGCAGACCCTTGAGGGGCAGCCAGTTCTTGTACATGCCGGTCCTTTTGCAAATATTGCTATTGGTCAGTCTTCTGTTATTGCTGATAAAGTTGGACTTAAAATCGCAGGTTACAATGTTACAGAATCTGGATTCGGTGCTGATATCGGATTTGAGAAGTTCTGGAACCTTAAATGTCGTTTCTCCGGAAATAAGCCAAACTGTGCGGTGGTTGTTGCTACCATCCGTGCTCTTAAATGCCATGGTGGTGCACCAATTCCAGTTCCTGGAAAACCAATGCCGGAAGAGTATGGTAAAGAGAACGTGGGCTGGGTTGAAGAAGGATGTAAAAACCTTCTCCACCACATTGAGACCGTTAAGAAAGCTGGGATTAATCCTGTTGTTTGCATTAACGCCTTCTTTACCGATACCGACAACGAAATTAAAGCAGTTCGTCGTATCTGTGAGGATGCTGGTGCTCGCGTTGCTCTGTCTCGTCACTGGGAACATGGTGGTGACGGTGCCCTTGAATTTGCAGATGCCGTTGTTGATGCCTGTGAAGAGCCAAATGACTTTAAGTTCCTCTACGATCTGACTGATCCGCTTGATAAGCGTATCGAGCTTATTGCTAAAGAGGTTTATGGCGCAGACGGTGTAAGCTATACCCCTGAAGCCCAGGCCAAGATGAAACGACTGGAAGCTGATCCTGATATGGCTAAGATGGGAACTTGTATGGTGAAAACTCACCTTTCTCTTTCTCATAATCCTGCTCTTAAAGGAACACCAAAAAATTGGACACTTCCTATCCGTGATATTATGACCTATAAGGGAGCCGGTTTTGTTGTGCCTATCGCTGGAGCCATTAGTCTTATGCCAGGAACAGGTTCTGACCCTGCTTACCGCCGAGTTGATGTTGATGTTGAGACCGGAAAAGTTAAAGGTGTTTTTTAGAGTGAATAGTTTGTGAAAACAGTTAGTAAGATATAGCCAGCTTCCGGGTGTTGCCCAAAAGTTGTGAAATAACGGGTTAGGAAAAGTGAACTTTTCTTAACCCGTTTGTTTTTTTGAAAAAAAAGTTGTATTGTTACTGATATTGGCATGCTGATGATTTAAACATCAACAAATGTGGATAATAATTTTTTAGATAGATATTAACGATATGGCACTAAAACAAAAAGTTGCACATAAAAGAAGCTCTCTTAAGGGGACGGTGAAGGATAGATCCGGTGCCGGAAAGTTAAAGGTTGGGGAACTTCTCAGTAAGGCTGGCTATATCACTCCAGCCCAGCTTGATAGTGCTAAATCAGAACTGAAAAAAAATGGTGGTCGTCTTGGAGCCATCCTTCGTCAGTTTGATTATATCGATCATGATACAGTCTATAACTTCCTGAGTCGCCAACATAATTTTACTCCTGTTCTTATCACAAAAGAACCACCAAACAAAGAAGCTGTAAAGCTTGTGCCCTATCAGCTTGCCAAAAAATTTATGGCATTTCCCCTTCGTTTGGCTGGTAATACGCTTCAGATAACCATGGCTGAACCCACTGATACCGAGGCGGTGGAAAAACTTCAGGAAGAAATCGGAAAAGATCTTGCTGTCTGTGTCTCCATGGAAACGGATATTGTTGATGCCTATAAAAAATATTATGGGATCGATGACGATGAGGCTGCCAGCTTTCTCAGCAGTAATGAAGACGCTGAAGAAGAGATGGCCGTCACTGAAATTGACGATTTTGGCGCTATTGTGGCCGATGCAGCCGATGAATTTGAGATTGAAACCGTCGAAGAGGATGTTGGGAGCGATCAGTTTGCTGCAACCGATGCGCCCATTATTAAGTTGGTTAGTGGAATTCTGGTAAAGGCTGTACAGGATGGAGTCTCTGATATTCATGTAGAGCCCTATGAAAAAACGATGCAGATTCGCTATCGTAAAGATGGCTCTCTATTTAAGTCCATGAATCTGCCGTTGAGTATTAAAAATGCCATGGCTGCTCGTCTGAAAATCTTGGCTGATCTTGATATTACCGAACGCCGTATCCCCCAGGATGGACGTATTAAGATGCGGCTTGGACGTAATCGTTCCGTTGATTTCCGTGTCTCTACTCTTCCCACTCTTTTTGGCGAATCGGTGGTTCTCCGTATTCTTGATAAGAGTTCTTTGAATGTAGACCTGACAAAACTTGGTTTTGAGGAAGAGACTTTTGAGGCTCTGAAACGTTGCTTGAAAAGACCGCAGGGCATGTTGCTGGTTACTGGCCCGACGGGTTCCGGGAAGACGGTTACACTTTATTCCGCATTGAACTCACTAAATTCTGAAGATATTAAAATTCTTACTGCTGAAGATCCGGTCGAATTTAACTTCAAGGGGATTAATCAGGTAAATGTACATGCCGAAGTGGGAATGACCTTTGCCGCAGCACTGAAAGCCTTTCTTCGTCAGGATCCAGACATCATCATGGTTGGTGAGATTCGAGATATTGAGACTGCTGAAATTAGTATTAAAGCAGCTATGACCGGCCATCTTGTTTTTTCAACTTTGCATACCAATGATAGTGCAGCGACCATTGGTCGTCTGATAGATATTGGGATTCCATCCTTTATGCTTGCCTCATCCGTGACGATGGTGTTATCGCAGCGGCTTGGGCGGAAGTTATGTCAGGCGTGTAAAAAACCTGAACAGCGGGATCCTAAGGAACTGTTAAGTATGGGGTTTCATGAAGATGAGGTTGATTATGTGGTTACCTATGGCCCGGTCGGTTGTCCCAAATGTAACGGGCTGGGATATAAGGGCCGGATCGGGTTTTTCGAGCTTATGGAAGTAACTGACGAGGTCTCAAAAGCTATTAGTGCTGAAGTTCCCGAGGATCAATTACGGAAGGTAGCTGTTCAGGAAGGAATGGTTCCCCTACGTGATGCTGCACTTGAAAAGGTGAGGCAGGGTGTCACCAGTGTGGAAGAGGCCCTTCGCAGAACTGTTGCCCATGAAGAAAGTCTTCCAGCGTATCTTGTGAATCCTGATATCGAAAACTATGAAGATGGTGATGTGATTATTCGTGAGGGCAATACAGATGTGGATTTCTTCAAACTTCTGCGGGGAGGTCTGTCGGTTCTGAAGGGTGGTAAAAAAATAGCGGAGCTTACTGAACCGGGAGAGTATTTTGGTGAGATGGCAATTCTTTCAGGGGACGCCAGAAATGCATCGATTGTATCCCTTGGGAGATCAGCCATTAAACGATATCCAGGCGATAAACTTGATGACATTATAGAAAAGTATCCGGATGTTTCAGGGCATCTTTTTCGGGCTATGGCTGCTAGGCTTCATAAGTCCAATCAGATTATCGTAAAACTGGCAGGCGGTGCAGCGCGGAAACCACCTCAGCGGTAATGGAAAAAATAGTGCCGTCACGAGGCCCGGAAAATCAGAGATGCCATTCATTCAGTCCTCTGGGGCGATGAGATAGTGGTTGTTGAGTCACGCTCCACCGATAATATAGCGCTGAAATAGCCTTCTCCACCACTTTCAAGCCCCAAGCGTTAAGGCTGTTTTATTTATGCAGGTTGAGTCCTTTTTCACACCAGATAAGTTTGTTTTTGATGGTATTTGCTAAGATTCTGTCGTTGTCTTCGAGGTGTTTACGGGAATTTGTCTTGTGATGGAGGTGATAGGCAACGGCCTTGAACTTCAGGTTTTGTCGCTTTATTCCACTGTGAAATAATCTTGCTGTAAACTCAGAATCCTCTCTGCCCCATCCTGTAAACTCTTCGTTGAAGCCGTTAACTCTTTCAGCATGTTCACGCCAGAACGCAAAATTACAAGTTTTAATACCGGGAAGTCTTTTGCTGGAAAAGCTGAAAAGTTTTGACAGGAAATTTGAGCGGATACAGTTTTTTCTGTTTTCTACTCCAGGGTCGGAGAAGCAGGAACAGAGTTCTTTGTTTTCTAATCCTGTTTTTGTTGATTCTGCATTGAGCAGAACTCTGGATCCCTGTATGAAATAGCCTTTTTTGGCAGCTTCAAGATGATCAGCGATAAAATTTTTCTCTATTATTATATCACCATCGATAAGAATGATATAGTCGCCTCTGGAAATGGAGAGGGCTTTGTTGCGACTTCTTGAAAGTCGGAAGCCTTTGTTTTCCTGCCATGAATGTACTATGGGGATGGGCGAAATATTCTGTAAGGATTTAATGACATGGTGTGTGTCTGAGTCGGAACCATCGTCGGCGACTATGATTTCGATCGGCAACTGGATCTGTTCAAATACTGAAAGTATTGATAACTCGAGTGCTTCCTTCCAGTTAAAAGTAGTGATTATGAGTGATATGTTCAATAGACTCAGTTTGTTATGGTGAAGTGATGTTTATGGTTTTGTAAATGCCGTGTAATCTTCAACTACGCTCAATTTACGTTTTTTTTGACTAAAACTTCCTATGGGTCGTCATTGCCAAAGTTATTTTAAAAAAAAGACAATACACTGAAGTTACTTGTTTTGATGCAGGGAAAAGGTCCAGATACGACTATGAACCTTTTCAACCGCGAGCTCATTCATACAGCGCCAGTTGAATTTTGTACAGGGCTTATGGGCAGAATAGGGACTGCAGCCCAGATTTTCCTTTATGATAGTGCTGTTTTGACCGTAGTAGGCAATGGTTCGGGGTCGGATAGGCGGGTAAAGAGTGCTAACCTGTCATCAATGTGGTGAGAACAGGCTATACCGTTTTCATTGATAAACTGGAGATAATAAGGATATTTTTTTCTTTGTATCGATACCTGTTCTTTCGTTATGGGGTTGAGCAGAATGATTATCCGACCAGTTAATACTTTAAGTTTCAACGTTGTAAAGAAATGCGCTAAAGAGCGAGAAAAGAAATCCTGTTTCATATACCTGCAGATATGATTCAGCCATCATAATGACAAGAAAGAAGATGGGGAATGCCTGCCGCAGAGGTGTGAGTGCATCTCTGTTTTTGAAAGCGAGACTGAATTGGGTCAAAAAAATTGCAAACAGAGTGATAAGCCCAATCATACCAAATTGTGATGTGACTAGCAGATATTGATTATGCGGATTGTCTGTGTTTGGCATAATAGGTGATTGGAGCGTGTTGATTTTAGCGTATTCTGCAGGGAAATCACCTGTGCCTGCGCCGACCATCCAATGCTTTTTGAGAAGTTGCATGGTGTTTTGGTAGAACCAGAATCTGCAACCCATGGAGGTGATTTCCATTGAACCTGAATTCTGTATTTCAGTGATGGCGGTGTTGATTCGATTTTTAAATGTCGGACTGCATTGAAATATGCTGATAACCAAAAAAGGCAGGAGAAAAAGACATATAAAGAGGCACTTTTTTGATCGCGGATAGAAATATTGAAAGAGGGTTATGGTCAGTAAGACAAAAAAGGCGACTTGGCCTGTGCGTCCTGCAGTGATAAACATATTGCAGGAAAGAAAAATAATCAGGCCGATTTGCAGCCACATGGCAAGGGGTTTGTTTTTGCTGAAAAGTAAATTCTGTCCAACGATATAGATGGCGAGTGCAAGCATGGGGTTATAAATCACATGACTGGTCGCGTAGGTCGTGAATATTGACCCCGGAGGAAGGGAGATGAAACCGAGCCATACCAGGTAGGCTTTGCAGGCTTTTATGAAGATTGCTACAACAAATGCAGAGAGGTAGTACTTCGTGTGGTCTTTTTTTGCCAGGGTGAGGAGAATGGGAAAAAGAAGAAGCTTCCACTGTTTTTCCAGGATATGCAGCCCCCAGTAAAGTTCTTCTGTCCAGAGCAGACCAATGATATGAAGGAGTATGTAAAAGAGAACTATGATGGCCACAGGATTGCGGGAAATAATCTTTAGCTTCTCGTCAAAGTTACCGGAGAGAAACCATGCCAGAATTAAAAGAATAGCAAGGATAGATCCGGCAGAGGTTGACAGCGGAAGAACAAAGGCAAAAACGATAAGAAGAGGCGATGCAGCGCTCGTTGCTTTTTCCTTTATCTGCTCTGGATAAGTCATATGGAAATCAGTCCCGATACTGCATATTGTAGAGAGTTTCATACTCACCTTCGAGGCTGAGCAGAGTGTCGTGGTTACCTTCTTCCACGATCCTTCCATCTTTTACAACAATAATTCTATCCGCATTCTTGATTGTGGAGAGGCGGTGCGCGATAACAAAGGTGGTTCTGTCTTTCATAAGATTTTCAAGAGCCTTTTGCACTTCACGTTCTGATTCCGTGTCGAGTGCCGATGTTGCTTCATCAAGCACAAGAATGGGTGCATTTTTCAAAATTGCCCTGGCAATGGAAAGTCTTTGTCTTTCGCCACCCGAGAGTCTGATTCCAGATTCTCCAATTATAGTATCAAATCCTTCAGGAAGTGCTTCAATAAATGTGAGTGCATGGGCAGCATCTGCAGCATTCCTGATATCTTCTTCTGATTTACTCTGGTCACCATAGGCGATGTTGTCTCGAATACTATCATTAAAAAGAATAGTTTGCTGTGTGACGATAGCGATTTGTTCGCGTAATGATTTCAGGGTCACATTACGAATGTCAACCCCATCGATAAGGAGAGAACCTGTTGTAATATCAAAAAATCTGGGGATTAGGTTGGCAAGGGTTGATTTGCCAGAACCACTCGGACCGACAATGGCAAGAATTTCACCAGCAGGCACGGTGAGATTAATATCCTGCAAGACTGGATGTTTGCCATCATAACTGAACTGCAGGTCCTTGAGTACGATGGATTTTTGAAAAGGTGAAAGCTCAGCTGCATCCGCTTTAGACAATATAGCTGGTTTTTGATCGAGTATTCCAAAAACCCTTACTGCGGCGGCGAGTCCCTGTTGGATGGTGGAGTTTATCTTGCTGACCGCCTTGATTGGTTCATAGATCATGACAAGAGCTGTCAGGAAAGCAAAAAAGGTACCGGGTGTTGAGTTGCCAGCTATAACTTCTTTGCCGCCAAACCAAATGATAAGGGCCATTCCTATACCACCAATTACTTCCATTAGCGGGTGCTGTATACGACGGTATCGTGCATCTTCCATAATGGTATCAAAGAGTCTCCCTACCTGTGCTGAGAATCGTTTAGATTCATACTTCTCCATGGTAAATGCTTTTACCACGGGGGCACCGGTGATGGATTCGTGCATGATATTTGAAAGTTCTGCGGTTTGCTCCTGCATTTTGGTACTGATACGACGAAAGGCTTGGCCGAATTTAGTAATAGGGATTGCAGCAGCGGGAAGGAAAATAAGGGAAAGCAGAGCCAGTTTCCAATTCATGGTGAAAATAACAATGAGTAAAAAAATGACCTGTAGGAAATCACGCAACAGCCCAACGACCACGGTGGATATTGCTCCCTGCATTAAATTAATATCGGAAATAATTCGGGAAATCAGCTCTCCGGTGGGAGTGTTGTGAAAGAAGGAGAGCGATTGCAGATGAATGTGCTCAAAGACCTTAATACGCATCTGGCGGATGACTGTCTGACCAATTTTTTCCAGAAGATAGAAGTTCAGACCGTAAAAGAAACCTTTTACTGCAAATAAAGCAACGAGAGCAAAGGGTAGAATAGCAAGAAAGTAGGCACTCTTTTCAAAAAATATCTTATCCAGCAGGGGTTTGACCATGTATGCCTGGGCACCGCTGAGTGCGGCAACCACAAGAGCTGCAATCATGGCGATTATAAACTGGTTTTTGTGGGGAAGGATAAGCTTATATAAGCGTGAAAAAACTATTTTATTCGACATGAATTAATTATAATTGGTAGAGGTCGTTTGTGCGTAATGCTGCGTCTGTTGTTAACAAAGACAAACCTGATGACCATTGAAACTCAGGTAACTGCACAATGGAACTGTAGGAGCTTGCCCCTGTGAACGATTTTTCTGGTTTCGCAACATATCTTTCGCTCGCAGGGGCGAGCTCCTACACCAAAAGCGACGAAGCTGAGCTTGAGAGGTATAATCAAGAAGACAAAAGACTCCATTCTAACATCACTTCATTGGCGAGGAAAGGGATTTCTGACTGTTCCCGGCGAGTCCTTAAGCTAAATATTCTTTTATTTTGGCAAGGAGTGAAGGATAGCTAATTTCAAGCATTCTTGCAGCCATGCTTTTATTGCCCTTGCTGGCATCAAGTGCTCCGCTGATTAACTTTTTTTCGATGATTTTTTTTGCCTGTTTCAGGGAGAATGTCCCCAGCATTTCATTCATTTTATCATCACATGAATGCGTATTTCTGGAAGTATTGAGATCAATGGGAAGGATTTGATTGGTTTCAGCAACAATTGCCGCTCGTTCCAGGCAGTTTTTTAACTCTCTGATATTTCCCTTCCATTCCCGGCTGAGCAGGACTCCCATGGCTTCCTGAGAGATATCCTCTATAGCAAGGTGCATTTTTTTGTTCAGCATGACAAGAAAGTGACTACAGAGATGTGGAATATCTTCCTTTCGTTCTCGCAATGGGGGAAGTTGAAGGCTTATCACATTGAGGCGGTAGAACAGATCTTCACGAAAATTCCCATCCTCCACCTCCTGTTCCATGTCTTTTGCGGTGGCGGTGATGACACGTATATCAATTGTTTTTGTTTTGACACTGCCCACCGGACGAATTTCCTGTTCCTGAAGAACCCGCAGTAATTTTACCTGGAGGCCAAGCGGCAGTTCACCTATCTCATCAAGAAAAAGGGTGCCGTTATTGGCTTCCTCAAACAGACCTTTATGCGTCTTGTCTGCACCGGTGAATGCGCCTTTGGTGTAGCCAAAAAATTCACTTTCAAGAAGGTTTTCCGGGATAGATCCACAATTTACCGCAATAAAAGGTTTCTCTTTTCGTTCTGATTTCTGATGAATCCCTTGGGCAATGAGCTCCTTGCCTGTCCCTGATTCGCCGGTGATAAGGACTGTTGTATCGTAACGGGCAACCTTTTCAGTGAGTTTCAGCAGTGATTTCATTTTGTCAGAATGGGCAATGATATCTTCAAACTGCCCCGTACCCTGTAATTCCTTTACCCTGGCTCTCAGTCTGACATTTTCTTCCTGTAGCTCGAGGTGATCGCTTGCCTTTTTAAGAACAAGAAGCACCTCTGCGGTCTTAAAGGGTTTAGTTATGAAATCATAGGCTCCTGTCTTCATTGCATCCACCGCATCGTCAATGGTGGCGTAGGCAGACATCATGATGACTATGGGTTGGCCAGGCTCTTCTGAAAGTGCTTTTAAAAATTGCAGGCCATCCATCTTGGGCATTTTTAAATCACAGAGGATAAACGGAAAGGGCGCTTTTTTCTGGATTGCCAGTGCCTGCTCACCATTTTCTGCCATGGTGACCTGATATCCTGCTTTAGCTATTACCACGGAGAGCATATGGCGCATGTTCTCTTCGTCGTCAATAATTAGAATGCGCTGGTTGTTGTTCTCTGTCATAGTCGAAGTCCTTTCACTCTTTACCTAATTTATTCGTGGAGAGCGGGAGCGTAATATGTATTGCTGTTCCTTGATTTGTATCCGACGTAATACAGATGGTTCCACCTGATTTCTTGATCAGATTATGTGCCACCGCAAGTCCGAGTCCCGTACCTTTCCCAACTTCTTTAGTGGTGAAAAACGGGTCAAATATCGTATCTTTGTGCTCCGCCTTGATGCCAGCACCGTTATCCTGAAGAATTATAATGATGCAGTTCTCTCCGTTTTCCAGTACTTCGTTTTTCGTGTTCAGTTTGATACGCCCATCAGCATTGTTGTCTGTTTCTTCAATGGCATCAATTGAGTTCAAGATACAGTTTAAAAAGACCTGACGCAGCCCATCACTATCTATAACAACAGTACTGTCTGCAGCCTGAAACTGTGTTGTATATTGAATTGGAAATGCAGTTTTTCTTACACGCACGGTCTTTACTAAATCTTCAAGGAGAGTATGGATGTCGATACTTTTAACGGAGGATGCAACGGGAGACCTGGAGAGATCAAGAAGATTTCTAATAAGTGCATTGATACGATCAAGTTCCTGGGTGGCACGTTTGCTGAATGATTTCCTGTCTTGGGAGTCAAGACTCTCTTCCGTGAGCAGATCGATATAGCCCTGTATAATTCCAAGTGGATTGCCAATTTCATGTGCAAGGCCTGCTGAGAGCCGACCGATGGAGGCGAGTTTTTCAGCTCTTACCATCTCATCACGGTTTTTTTGTAGTTCATCATTGGCTTTTTTCAGGGAGTCAACGGTTCGCCTAAGTTCCTGCTTATCCCCATCTATCCGGCTGACCAATTGATTCAGGCTAAGAGAGAGCTGGCTGAATTCGCCCAACCCCTCACTGGACAAAAAGGGGGTGTCGTCAAGATCAGTGCGTGAATCAGCTAGCCTGGAGAGCCGCTCAATGGGTTTTATAACGAGATGAATCAGGCGAGTGAAGCCAATGGTTGTAAAAACAAGAACATTGATAAACAGATAGGCAAAGAATATTTTCTGGGCCCTGCGAATGGATGCGGAAACGTTATCAAGTGATTTTATCAGTCCAATGGCACCCTGATTTTTCTGGCCTGGAACCAGAGGAGCACTGATCAGTAGGTATTGTTTTGAGAGAAAAAAACCATTCCAGGACATCCCGGAATAGGTGGTTTTGGTCTCTGTGCTGGCAGAAGCCTTGGTTAATAATGGGGCCAGAAACAGATCCTTGGGGCAAGAACCATGGGACTGAATACTCTGGTCACTACTATTCTGCCATTGTAGGCAGAGGATACCGCTTTCATTGAAATAACTTGTCATCTCTTTTGAGAATACCGAGTGGCCGTCAGAATCACTGTTCTGTGAGATGGATACCGCAGCAATATGAAGAAGTTTTTCACTAAGCTGTACCTCCTGATGGATTCCATTTCGCTGCCAGAGCATCAGCATAACGAAACCAAAGAGAAACATGCTGATAAAGAGGAGCACGGAGAGGGTCAAGCCCAGCTGAACTTTTAAAGTGTGCATGTTTTACTAGACAGGCTGAAGGCAGAAGGAGCAGAAAGGCCGATTGTTTTCATGATTTTATCAAATAATAACAAAAAAAAGATGGAAAAAAAAGGCAGAAGTTAGAAGCGAGCAGTATTGGCTCTTCCTTTAGCCGTCACTCTTCTCAGCTTTTGCCTTTTCTCCTCCATTTTTCAAATGACAATGATCCTTTCCAGAAAAATAATTGAGCCATGAAGATGTTCGGTTTAAAGACCAGTCCTTTGGAGGAATAGGTTTTGTTGGACGAATGTCTCGGCACTCAGGGGTAGGGCCTCGGTGGTAACTGCGAACCCAGAAGCAGAGTCGATCATTTGGGTACACCTCGCAAAATCCATTATTAGACCCACCACAGGGGCCATTGATCATTCTTTTCGGGCAACCGGATTGGGGGCAGAGATAGGACGATTCTGCAAGAGTGCAGTCTCCGCACATTCGGCAATGAAATATGAGTTTTTTTGAAAAGTGTTCAAAAAACGTATAGACCCGTTTGAGAAACGGGTTGTTGAGTGATTGGGTACTGATCATCTTTGCAAATGGGAAAATCAGGCCGTTTTCGCTAAATATCTGCTTATGAATACAATCATTGAGTGTGAAAAGAAGAGAGTTCTTCCGTTTTTTGGATATTGCAGAACAGTCTCTATGCAAATACCAAGTATCGGGTTCCGGAAAGTGTATCTCTACTTGCTTGTCTACTGCAGTGAATTCTTCTGATTTATCAAGAATGTATGATATAGAATCAAAGGAGAGGTTGTTGCCGCCCAGATGGATTCCTGAATATCCCGATTTTTTAAGAACAGCCAGCATTTTTGCAGCCCGTAAAAGTCGTGCTTCCTCTCCTTTATCATCGCTTTTTGCCTCTTGTTCCATTGTGTATAGAAGTTTATCCGGCAGAATAACCCCGGGGACACGTCCTACATTCATAATGCGAGCAACGGTGAGACTTGGAACAAAGACGTTTGCCATAAGCGGAATATTGAGGTGCTGCTCTGTTGTGAATTGTATAAGCTCTTGATACTTATTCATATCAAAGCCAAGTTGACTAATAATAAATTGGGCGCCGCTCTGAATCTTGGTAAGAAGTTTTACATATTGCCACACCTGCTCGGATTCCAGAGTTTTAAAAGGAGAGACAACACAACCTGCGAAAAAATCCATTTTGGGAAGGTCCATGGCTTGACCGGGAGCACCCTTTTTCACTGTGAAATTATGTCGTAAGCGTTCGATAAGGCATAACAACTGAGTCGAATCGAGATCAAAAACAGGCATTGCTTGTCCCTGAAATCCGTAGCGTGGAAAATCGCCGCCAAGAACGAGAAGATTGAGCAGATCATGGCGATGGCACTCAAATAGCTGACTTTCTGCCATGTTACGATTTTTGTCTTTTAAGGAAAAGTGGAGAAGGGGCGAGATTCCCATGGCCTGGATATCAAGTCCAAGGGAAACCGGTGAGAGTGCAGGATGTCCTCCGGGGTTATCGGTGATGGAGAGGGCCTTGATCCTCCCATCTTTTTTTGCAAGTTCAGCAAGTGTCAGGATTTTTTGCAGTTTTTTTCCGCCGGAACCGCGTCCGGGAACCAACTCGTAGGTGATGGTGAATTCATGATCATCACGCAGTGAGTCACGAAAAACATTGGAGCCTGACTGATCCATAGCTAAAAGTTCCTTTTTCTTCTTGCGGAAGGTTTATGATACTGGATACATTGTATACATGAATAACGAAAATGAAACAAAAAACCTCTCTGTTATCCATGCTCTTTTGAAGGATGCAGGACTTGAAGATGGCAGGAAGGGAGAGCTTACGATAAGCACACTTACTGGAGATGGCTCGAGCAGGAAATTCTGGCGTATAATGAACGGGGAAAAAAGGCTGTGCCTAGCAGTTGCTCCTCCGTCGCTGAATGATCAGGATCTCGCAGAAGCAGGAGCTGCCAGGTCCATTGGCCTACATCTTCTCAAACGGGGGGTACGGGTTCCCAGGCAGTATGGCTGGGATAGGGAAAATGGAATAATTCTCTTTGAAGATTTTGGAGATACAAAACTTCATGATTCTGTCCTTAGGGAACAGAAGACTCGCGGTTGGGTTGAGCGTGTCAGGCCACATTATATAGCTGTTGTGGAAAGACTTGCCGTAATGCAGGTTCGTGGAACTGAAGGTTTTGAGACTGAGTGGTGCTGGGATACCGCGGTTTATGACAAGCCGCTGATGCTGGAGCGAGAATCGAGCTATTTTCTTCGTGCTTTCTGGCAGGAGTATCTGGGGAATAAAGAACCATCCGGGCTGCGTGAAGAGTTTGTTGATTTGGCTGACAGGGCATCCCTGATTTCAGCCACCTATTTTTTCCATCGGGATTTTCAGTCACGAAATATTATGCTGTATGGTGACGAGCCATGTTTTATTGATTTTCAAGGAGGAAGATTAGGGCCTCTTGGCTATGATCTGGCCTCTCTTTTAATTGATCCCTATGTTGCACTTCCCTTTGATTTTCAGGAAGAGTTACTTGTGCAATATCTGGATACTCTTGAAAAATTGATTGTTATTAATCGTAAAAAGTTTGTTGAAGAGTATCTTCTTTTGGCCCTACAGAGAAATCTTCAGATAGTGGGTGCGTTTTCCTTTTTGACCAGACAACGCCATAAAATATTTTTTGAACAGTTTTTACAGCCTTCTATTGGTTCTTTGGACACTCTTTTGGATTGTGAGTTGTTTGCAGAGATGACTGTTTTAAGGAAAACGGTTACTGCTGCAAAGGCTTCTTTAAGCTAAAAGAAAGATGTAAGCAAAGGGGGATTGGGATGAAATTCTGGTATACCCAGTAGGCTTCGAATCTACGATATCTCGGATACGAAGGACGGGGATACTATATAGGACATCGTCGGCTCCTCTTTTGATGTTATGGTAAACCTCAAAATAGAGCTGATTCGTCGGCGATATCCTACTCTCTAAATGAACGGTGCACTTGGAACTATAATTCACACATGGTTAGTCTGTTTCAATAAGTAGCCCAACTTGGTTATAAACTTCATTTGCTGGATACCAGACTTTTGCAAGCCACTGTCCTTCAAGCTCCATTCCATCAAAAGCATGAGAACATTTGCCACTTTGGATGCGATTCGAAGCTATAAAATTGGCGTTCTTGTCATTATGTTCGAGTGAGATATCCTTCATTTCTGGATTGCAAACTTGCGTTATCTTTTTAGAAGCAGGAATTGCTAAAGCATATTCAAGGTAATATCCGTCAAACCAAACTTCATAAGGTAGGGTCAAATGCCAAGTGTACGTCTTAGGTTCAACCTCAATGGTGACTGAGTCCACATCTGTCCCTATAGAACTAGTGGCGGTAGCAGTGTAGCTCGTTGTCTCGTTGAGAATAACGGTTTTCGCTCCGCTTGGCACAGTCAGACTTTCGTTGCCGGGAGACAAATTGATATGATCGGCATTACTTGATGTCCATGAAATCCTGACACTTTCACCTTCCGTTATGGTACTTCTGCTTACAGTTAGATCCACATGCGGCTGGCGAGGTGGCGGTAGTACTTCCACTGTTACACTATCAAGATTCCAACCTATAATGCCATAGGCTTTAAGGGAGTATGTTGTATCGTGTGTGGGTGATATGTCTAGGCTGCCGCTTGGCAGAGAAGCATTGTAATTGTTACCGATCTTAGCCTCAATAGCATTCTGTGTGGTCCATCTTAAAGTGGTTATCTGCCCATCTATTATGCTAACTTTGTCAGCTGAAATATTAGCGATAGGTCTAGGATTTTGAACAATTGTAATCGTTGGGCTTATTGTGGTGTTGTCATGGTAATCTATGCCTGTTACTTTAATAACGACATTTGTGTTTGGAGAATCATACCTTATCTTGTCTGTAAATCCATAGATCCTGTTCTTCGGGGAAGAAGGTTCCCCTGACCATTCTTGAACCGTACCGGTTATTCTAGGATCATTTAATGTCAACCGCCCCCCACTAATAATCTCGATCTTCAGTAGTTTCACGCCACCTTGGTCAATGGCAGAGCTCAAAACAGAAACTTCTTCTCCTTGAAAAACATTGTGCACGAAAACTCCGGCGTCCATATCAACTCCTACCAGTCCCCTGTTTTCGGAGTTTAATAATACGCCGAGGTTAGGATTGTCAATATCACGGTTTGGGATTGTGACTTGAACTGGATTTAGTTGAGTACAACCCAAAAAAGCAACCAACATGAGTAGTGAAATAATAGCTGTTTTTTTCATTTTGTTCCTTTCAAGGTAAGGTGCATAGATGAGAGAAAACTTTTCTAAATACTTATTGAAAGCTGTGAAAGTAACGGCGTCAAGTAAAGAGGGTCAAGCAAAATTAGAAGCGCCCCCCCCCAAAAAAAAGATATCAGGCGTTGCTTGATGAGATTTCAGGAGTATTGAGGGCATCCACATCTGTTTTGAATAGTAGTGCAACTTGGAACAGTGCAAATGATAAGTACATCGTTCAAGAGCCAGTTGATTCGGGAATAATAGCCAAGGATACTCCCCATCGCTTATTTACTGATTCAAGTAATAACGCGGTACCAAGAACGCAGGCATAACTTCTTGTTGGCTGCAACCATAGAAGAAGATAGTAAAGTAAAAAATTATTTGGGTTACTAGTAATTCTGAAAATGATTCCAGAAAAGTACCGAATTATAGGTGTTCGATTGGGTAAACTGGCGAGAAACACACTAGGTTATACCCTACAATGGTGTGTGTTTGTGTGTTTGTGTGCATTGTAGCGTTTAAGTGAAGAGTGGTATCTCTTAGTTGGTGGTACACCCAGCTGGATTCGAACCAGCGACTCCCGGATTCGAAGTCCGGTGCTCTATCCAGCTGAGCTATGGGTGCATGTTGTAATTATAAATATTAGCTAATGGCTAAAATTGTTCATAATTTAGGAGCTATGCCTAAATTATGGCCATCGAAAGTTTTTAGATATTCACTCTGCATTTGAGCAGCAAGTTTTAGATCCTAGTCAGTCAGGATATTATAGTAGTCAAAATACACTTCGTGTTTTGTGTCCTGATATCTTCGATCAAAGCATATTGCGCACTGTTGTTTGCCTAAAATAATGAAAAAATTTTACACCAATCCCAGCATCACTGCAAGCTTTCTTCTTGCTACTTTCTGATCGAAAAGCGAATTCTTATCATTTCAATTTAACTTTTTGTATGATCTGTGATGTCAAAAAATTCCCAAGTCTTTTTGTAAAGTTCATTTAACTGGGTTTCGAGTTCTTCGCGACATTGCTCAATGCCATCCGCATCAAGTTTTTCAGGAACATGTAAAGGCTCGCCTACCATTTCAATCATAGGCGAAAATGGCAAGGGCATCACGGTGCGGTCCCAACTCCGTAACGTTTTATATTTCTTAAACGACCACGCCACCGGTAAAATTGGAATTCCTGTTCGACTAGCAAGAAGAATAGCACCAGCTTGAGCCACCTTGGCAGGACCTTGAGAACCATCGGCAACCAGGACCGGACAAAGCCCTCGCCTTACCCCTTTAATGAGCCCCTTTAAGGCTCCAATACCCCCCCGATTACGCGAACCCCGAACGGTTTTCACTCCATTAGAATTTAAAATACTAGCGATAAAATCCCCATCAGCACTGGCGCTTGCCATAGCAATTTGCGGGACTTCACCAGAACCAATTGCAGCCCCCAAAATACCATAATGCCAAAAAGTAATGATAAAGGGCTTTTTAGACTGCATAAGTCGCTGATAATGCTCATCCCCAATCCGCTTCTTACGAAGGCTCCAAAAAAGAGGAATAATCACCATTTTAAAAATAAACGGGGTGAAAAATAATAATATGTTTCTCTGCCATTTCTTATTTGCTTTACTCAAAATCACCACCATCTGCTTTTCTTTCTTATTGATATCCAAACGAATCATCTTCACCGATTTATACACAATTTCAGGTTCTGCCGCTTCTGGTAAAAGTTCAGGGGGTATCTTCTACACCGTCACCCTCTTTGCCGGGCTATTAGGATCTGGTTTAGGACAGTGGTGATGGCCTGGGCGACCTAGGGAGAAACCTCTGTGATTTGTGAGCGGCCGCGGGGAAACACTCTATGAAATAGCAAAAGCGAATCGAATAGTGGTTACTTCCATGGCGCACTGTTTTGAGGGAGAATAGAGGGCGTGGTTTCTGCGGAAATGTGAGTGACTCGCGCTTGTTGCCATCTATCCAGCAGGAGCTTGTGATGGTGAAAAGTTGCAAAAGCCACTAGGCAGTGCTGCTTTTAGCTCATCGTGGAATGCCAATTTCGTGGATGGGAGCATGTTTTTCTCCCTGGTACTTTCTGAACGGAAAGCGAATTCTTATCACTTACCCGCCACAAGTAATACGAATCGTTTCTGCTTTTTCGCTGATCCCTTTTTTTAATACTTCATGGTTATACGCTGCAATCACATCGCGGCGTTTAAGCATTCCCACAACCCATTTATTTTCAAGATCCTCCACAACGGGAATTTCTTCAATCCCTTTGACATCAAAGAGTTGCATGGCCGTGTAGAGGGAATCGTCCGGGGTTAGCATAATGACATCTCTACTGCAGATACCACCAACCAGATAGCAGACCCGTTCTTCCTCGGCTCTGTGTAGAATGTTTTTTACATCCTGCATGGAAATAATGCCGGTCATTCTGCCGGAGTCATCAACAACAGGGAAATAAAAACTACTTTTTGCCATGCGAAATATTTCGAGCAAGTGGTTGATATTGGCACGTTCTGAGATGAAATCTACATCTTCTGTGATAGCTTTACCCACACGGACGGATTTCATAATGGCAGCTTCTCGACCTTCGTGGATATCGATACCTTCGCGGGTGAAGTCAACGGTATCAATGGAATCATGGTTGAACTTTTTAGAAACCATCACCCCGATGATAGAGGTCAGCATGATGGGAATAATAATAAGGTAATTACCAGTCATTTCAAAGAGAAGAAAGATGGCAGTCATCGGGGCGTGGGTTGAGGCGGCAAGAAATGCCCCAATACCTACCGTTGCGTAAGCACCTGGATCTGCGGTGAAAGTAGGGAAGAAGAAATTTGCGACATGTCCAAAGCAACCGCCAATCATTGCTCCAATAAAAAGGGACGGGGCAAAAACTCCTCCGGAGCCTCCGGAACCAAGAGTGATAGAAGTTGCAAAAATCTTCATAAAAACAAGAATAAAAAGAATGGGGATGGCTCCCTCTCCATTGAGTACACTTTCTATAAAATGATACCCGTCTCCCATAATCTCGGGATACACCATTGCCATGCAGCCGATAAGAAAGGCTCCGGTGATGGGTTTTATCTGTGGGTGGATAGGTAACAGTTCATATTTGTCACGTACCCAGTAAAAAACTTTAATATAAAAGACCGCAATCAATCCGATTATCACAGCAAGTAAACTGTAGAGCGGAATTTCAACAAATGGATTCACTAAAACATAGTGAGGAATGGGAAAAGCTGGAACCTCACCATAATACGCACGGGTTACAACCGTTGAAAGGGCAGAGGCGATAACAAGAGCTGCAAAGGAGGAGATTTCAAAGGTTCCAAGCAGGACAATTTCCGAGGCAAAAAAGATTCCGGCAATGGGGGCGTTAAACATTCCGGCGATACCGCCTGCAGCACCGGCTGCGATGTAAACTTTCATTCTACTGCCGGAAACCCTGAAGAATTGTCCCACCTGAGATCCTGCTGCGCCTCCGATGGCAGCAACGGGCCCTTCAACTCCTGCTGAGTTTCCGGTTCCAATGGTGAGAGCAGTGGATATGATTTTTAAAGCAATGGTACGCGCTTTAATATAGCCGCCTTCAAGGTTTACTTTGCGAAGGAATTTTGTGAAGCCATAGCCGTTCACTTCTCCAGGGAAAAGGAGTGAAAGAGGAATAAGAAGAACCATTCCAGCCATGGGGATAAGGGGTAGTAGCAGCAGATGCCATCCACCCTGTTCAATGCCGAGGAGCTCTTTGCCGCCACCCATGAAAATTACGTCCACCCAATGAACAATAGTTCGAAAAATGATATTGCAGAGACCGGCAAGGAGACCGATAACGGAGGCAATAATCATCATACCGGTGTTTTCGCCGGGCATGAATTTTCGAAGGTTGAGTTTCATTGTTTTTCAGGCACCTTGCAGCCAACGGTTGCAGCTTGTTTAAGGAAAAAGTTATCCGTCATTCCGGAAATATAGTCGCAAACCATGGCAGCCGGCGTATGTGATGCGAGATAGGGCGCATCCATATCGGTCATAATGTCTACTGCTCCAGACGTCTGTCCATTACGCAGCTGTTTCAGGTAATGGCCAAAGAGTGTCTGGTAGCAATTCTGGATAAGAGGCAGATTGGTCTTTGTTGCTGGATGAAGGTAAATATTTTTGTAATTAAATGTCTTGAGTTCTTTGAGGAGATCTGCAATTTTGTTGGAGAATCCTATGTAGGCATTGTCCTTATGGCCACCTGAGGGAATAGAACTATTGCCTATAAGGTCGGTGACCAGAGTGTAGACAATTTCCCCATTGGTGGTTCCCAGTTGTTCACTACAGTTTTTTGGAAGATCACTCCGTTGGATGAGCCCAAGGAGAATGGCATCTTCAATATCTCTTCCAATGTATGCAACGGTATCGGCCATACGGACAACACATCCCTCAAGGGTCATGGGGGCGAGCCTGTGTGTAGGGTCAGCCTTTTTTTGATTGAGTTCCTGATCAAACAATGAAAAGTCCTTGGTGGGACTGGGCGTAATTCTGTTTGAGTGGATTTCCCCATCGTGACATAGGATACCATCCAGTGTCTGCAGGGTGAGGTTCCAGCCTCGTCCCTTTCGTTCCAGGTGATTGAGAAATCGAACGGATTGGATATTATGTTGAAAAGGTGGCAGATTATTCTCGATACAGAGTTCTGCGAGAAAACTTTCTCCATCGTGTCCAAAGGGGGCATGCCCAATATCGTGACCAAGGGCGATGGCTTCAATCAGATCTTCGTTGAGGCTCAGGAAGCGACCAATGGTTCTGGCAATTCTTGAAACAAGCTGAACGTGGAGTACCCGATGGGTGATATGGTCGTTTGAGACCAGGCAGAAAACTTGAGTCTTATCAATATAGCGAGTGTAGGCACGAGAATGAATAATACGATCAGCATCCAGACTATAAGCCTGACGGTAGCTCGCACGTTTTTCTGTTTTACGTCGTACCCCATCCGTCGAGCAGGCGGCTGCAGAGGAGAGTCGTTCTCTTTCGGCCCTGTTTAAGCGGTCAAGCATTGGGAGAAGACTGTTATTTGAGTTTGGTGCCTGCATTAGGGGTACTCTAAAAAGAGTATAAAATACAATTAATGGTGAACAAGGCTAAAATATTTGAGCCAAAAGTATTTATTATACCAGAGTAAATGGAAAAAGCACGTTTTGGCGCAGAGCCCCTGTGAAAAAATGGTTATTTTCCAATGAGAGTATGTTAGCATTTGGTAAATTTTTGTTCTTTACTCTATTCCTTACAGGAGAATGTTCGTGAATATTTCCATAGAATATTGCACTACGTGAAACTATAAACCTCGTGCTTCCAGGTTGGGAGAAGAGCTGAGTGAACAGTTTAGTGCTGATGTTGAGTTGATTGCATCAAATGGCGGTGTTTTTGAAGTGCTTGTTGATGGTAAGGTGTTTTTTTCCAAGAAAAGTCTGAATCGCTTTCCAGAAGAAGGTGAAGTCGTAGGCTTGATTAAAGGGTGATGAAGGTTCTGGAGTTATTCTTTTTTTGGTTGTATGTTGCAAGATGAGACACATTCATCACAGTTATTTCTTTTAGTACCACGTTTACAGTAATCGGCAAAGCCCTGGAGCAGATTGTCACCACCTCTGGGACAGATTTGTAAAAAATCGATAAATGAAATCATTCGTTCTATGACTTCGGGTGGGGCTGAATGCTCCACCTTGCAGGCTCCAACTTCTGCAGTTTTAGGATCAATAGCGAGTACTTCGATAAAAAAACGTTTTAGGGCGTTGTGGCGAAAAATAACATCTTCTGCTGTCTTTTTACCGATGGTGGTGAGGGTTATTGGCTCGTACGGTGCGTAATGAATAAGATTTTTTTTGGAGAGAGTTCGAAGGGCTTCGGTTACCGAGGCTCTGCTGACACCAAGACTGGTTGCAATATCTTTACTTCTGGCAACCTGATCCCTGGTGATTATATGATATATTGCCTCAATATAGTCTTCCAGGCTGGCACTGAGAGGAACTGTTTGAGTGGGCATAGTTGATGTATCTTTTTTTAGAAAATGATAGAATTGATTTTACTTAACTATTCAGCGTAATTTTACAGACACTGGATTTTGTGTTTTTTTGACTAAAACTTCATGAAATCCGTCATTCCCGACAACTACACTCGAGAATGACGTGCTTTTTGAAATAATATACCTTAACAACAAAACACTGAATAGTTACCAATAAAGTACTCTTGTTTACTGGTATCGTCAAGTTTGATGGCGCCTGAACCGTGTATATGTGTAACAAATAAAAATGCTCTGCGAATTAAAAATTGATAATCTCGCTCTTATAGAGAGCCTGCATCTTGATCTATGTGAGAATGGAGCAAGTGGCTTGGTTGTTATGACAGGAGAGACCGGTGCGGGTAAGTCCATTATGCTTCGGGCCATACATTTGCTGACAGGTGGCAGGGCTTCTGCAGACTGGATTCGGAGCGGCGCCGAACATTGTATGGTGGAGGCACTTTTTGAGATTTCCAGTGAGAATACACTGTTGCAGGAACTCTTCGATAAACAGGGAATAGATTGCGAAGAAAGCCTTGTGATGAAGCGGGTGGTAAATAATAAGGGGAGAAGCCGAATGTATATTAACGGCTCTCCTGCCACCGCGAAGATGGCCTCAGAACTGGCTGTTAATCTTTTAAATGTAGCCAGTCAGCACGATCATCAACAGCTTTTGCAGCCCTGGTTTCATCTGGATTTTCTTGATACTATGGGGGAATCCTGGGCGCTGAGAAAAGAGTTTGATCTGATTTTTAATCAATGGCAGGCAAAGCGTGAGGAACTCGAACAGCTGCAGAGGCAGGAGCAGGAAAAGGAACAGCGTAGGGATTTTTTAAAGTATCAATTGAAAGAGATTCAGGATGTTGAGCCACTCGCTGGGGAAGATGAAGGGCTGAGCGAAGAGAAAAAACGACTAAAAAGTGCTGACACACTTATAAAAATTAGTAGAAAAACGCATAAGTTGATGGCGCATTCTCTGCTCGATGGCTTAATTCAGGTTCGTATGGACATGAGTCAGGTGGCCGAGCTTGACAGTGACGCCAAAGAGCTTGCAACTGAGCTTTCAGGGTTTAGTTATCAGGCGGAAGATCTGGTAGTGAAGCTTCGTGAATACAGAGATTCCTTGGGCAGTGACCCCTATCGGCTGGATAGCGTAAATGAACGATTAAATGAGCTGCAGGGGCTAAAACGCAAATATGGCAGTAGTCTTGAGGATGTTATTCATTTTGCCAAGGACGCCGAAGCGGAATTACAACAGATACAAAATCTGGATCGGGTAATGGAAGAATGTGAGGCTGAGGTGCTTGCTCTTGAGAAAAAACTTTGCCGCACCGCCCGGTCTCTGAGCAAAAAGAGAAAACAGACAGCAACGATACTTGAACGATCCATGGAAAATGAGCTAGCATCCCTTGCTTTTAATCAATCGGGACTTGAAGTGCGCTTCCAGGAACACAAAGAAAGTGTAAATGATTTACGACAGGGGGGCTGGGATAAAGTTGAATTCTTTTTCTCTGCAAACCCCGGTGAGCCGGTAAGACCTCTTGTTAAAGTGGCATCGGGTGGAGAGCTGTCTCGTTTGATGCTTGCATTTAAATGTTTGCTTGCCAAAAAAGATATGGTGGAAACAGTTATTTTTGATGAGGTGGATGCCGGAATTGGTGGAGAGGCGGCAGAGGCTGTTGCCAGAAAAATTCAGGAGTTGTCTACTCATCATCAGGTGTTTTGTATTACTCATCTGCCGCAGATTGCAGCTCGGGGAAATACTCATTTTCTGGTGGAAAAAGGTGTTGCAGATGGACGGACCCAATCGGGAATTAATCTGTTGTCGCCCAAGCAGCGTGTGGATGAGATGAGCCGGATGCTTGCCGGTGAGTCGGTTTCTGATCAGACTAGAGCGTGGGCAAAAGAACTTTTGAGTAAAGGCATGGCAACAGTATGAAAAAGGAAATAGTCTTTGATTCGGGTTCTTTTCCTGGTCTGAAATTGTGCTGTGTGCCAATGTTGAAGGGTGAAGTCTGAATGTGAAGTATTGACTCTAGCTGTTACTTTGGAGAGTAGGATATGCATTTAAGCAAATTGGAAAAAGATAATCTGATAAAGCAGCTGGTTCTAAGTTTATGTGGCGAGCCGGAAATAACTAAAATTGTTGTGTTTGGGTCTTTTCTCACCGTCAGTGAGCCACATGATCTTGATGTGGCTGTTTTTCAGAATAGCAAGCAGAGCTACCTCCCTCTAGCAATGAAATATCGTAGTAAAACGCGAAAGATTGCAAATTGTATTGCTTTAGATATTCTACCCCTCAAGGCTGGTGTGCATGACGGTGTTATACTGGATAGTATCACCCAGGGTGAGGTGATTTATGAAAGATGAAACAAGAGTATGGTTGAGTTATTCTGAAGAAAATTTTAAAGCTGCTCAGCTGCTTCTTGAACGAAATATTTATAACCCTTGTTTGCAAAATATTCAGCAGAGTATTGAGAAGGCCTTGAAAAGTATTTTACTTGAGAAATCCCACTGCTATCGAAAAACTCATTCTATTAATGAGTTGGTTCATCTGTTGGCGAATCAACAGATTGCTATTAGTCTGAGTGAAGAAGACTGTGATCTCCTCGATTCTATTTACCTGCCTTCTAAATATCCTTTGGGTGGAGTCTTGCCAGATTTTGAACCGGATGCCTCGCTTTGTCAGCATTGTTTAATGTTGGCTGAAGAAGTTATATCTCAGGTTCGGAAAGTGGTTGGTAGGTGAAATGAGACAAACGACGGAACTTTTAGGAAACGGAAGGGCGACAGTATGAAACAGGTAACAGCACTTGCCCTTTTCTCAGGCGGTTTAGATTCTATTCTTGCGGCTAAACTCGTATCTTCTCTTGGGGTACGAGTGGTTGGAGTTAAATTTGTGACTCCATTTTTCGATTATGAACTCCTCGATAATCCTGAGGGCTATAAGCAGGAAATAATGGATAAATATGGGATCGAAGTTGTCCTTTACGATCTTAGTCATAATTATCTTGATTTACTACACAACCCATCACATGGCTTTGGGAAGAATTTTAATCCATGTGTTGACTGCAAAATCCTGATGTGCACTCGTGCCAAAGAATTGATGGAGGAGCTCGGAGCATCGTTTTTAATTAGTGGTGAGGTGCTTGGACAACGCCCCATGTCGCAGCGTCGTGATACACTGCGGGTTATTGAACGTGATTCCGATAACGATGGACTCTTGTTGCGGCCATTGTCAGCCCAGCTTATGGATCCAACCATTCCTGAGAAGGAAGGCTGGATCGATCGTGAAAAGCTTCTCAAATTCAGTGGTCGTGGGCGAGCAAGACAGATACAACTTGCTGCTGATTATGGTATAGCAGATTTTCCTGCACCGGCAGGAGGATGTATACTTGCTGATCCTATTCTCAGTACACGGATAGAAATGATTTATAAGGGCGATTTTGTTATTAAGGCAGACCAGATTACCGTAACGGACGTACGCTTTTTGTTGCTGGGGCGGCAGTTTCTTCTACCCGATGGTTTTTGGTTGATTCTTGGGCGGAATGAGAAAGAAAATTGCAAGATTGAAGCACTCGCTGAAGAGAATGATATATTATTTCATATGCCCGATAGACCAGGTCCCATGGCTTTGCTTCGCAGGGCAAAGAAAACGTTGCAATCCTGCGAGGATGCAAATATAACCCTATCCAGAGTGACCGGCCTGGTGGTTCGATACGGAAAAAAAGTTAAAAATGATTCCGGGGCAGAAGTTGAGGTCAATGATTTTGAAAAAAAATACAGGCTCTTGGGCCATTCTGTTTCTGAGCAATTGTGTCAGGACTGGATGGTGAAAACAGTCTGAACCTTTTAAAAAGGATTATAGGGCCTGTTCTTCAGGTTTAGGAATATGAAATTATGAAAACAGCATTTATCACAGGAGTTACTGGGCAAGATGGGGCCTATTTGGCAGAATTCCTTCTCGCAAAGGGGTATCATGTCCATGGTTTAAAACGGAGAGCGTCTTCTTTTAATACGGACAGGGTAGATCATTTATATCAGGATCCCCATGAAAGTGATGTGAAGTTTACTCTGCATTATGGTGACCTTACAGATGCCACAAATCTGATACGCATCATAAAAGAAATCCAACCGGATGAAATATATAACCTTGCTGCTCAGAGTCATGTCGCCGTGTCATTTGAAACTCCTGAATATACCGCAAATTCAGATGCACTTGGAACGCTGCGTATACTCGAGGCGATCCGGATTTTAGGGCTTGAAAAGAAAACCAAATTCTATCAAGCTTCAACATCAGAGCTTTTTGGTAAAGTACAGGAAACACCACAGACAGAAAAAACTCCCTTTTATCCTCGTTCACCCTATGCAGTTGCAAAATTATATTCTTATTGGATAGCGGTCAATTACCGTGAAGCTTATGGTATGTATACCTGTAACGGGATTCTTTTTAATCATGAATCCCCGGTACGTGGTGAAACCTTTGTGACCAGGAAAATAACTCGTGCTTTGGCTAGGATCAAGCTTGGCTTGCAGGAGAATATGTTTCTTGGCAATATGAGTGCTAAACGTGACTGGGGGCATGCCAAAGATTATGTAAGGATGCAGTGGATGATGTTGCAACAGGACACTCCTGAAGATTTTGTGATTGCCACGGGTGTTCAGCATTCTGTACGGGATTTTGTTGAGATTGCTGCTGCTGAGCTTGGTATGAAAATGGAGTGGCAGGGCGAAGGACTTGATGAAGTTGGTATAGATGTAAATAGTGGGAAAACCATCGTTCGTGTTGATTCCCGTTATTTTCGCCCCACAGAAGTTGAAACGCTGCTTGGTGATCCAACAAACGCTAAAGAAAAACTCGGCTGGGTACCTGAAATTACTTTTGCGCAACTAGTGAAAGAGATGGTTGTTGAAGATATGAAGATAGCAGAGCGTGATCAGTTTATCCGTGAGAAAGGGTACAAAGCTTATAATTATTTTGAGTAAGTAAGTAAGTGTGAGGGGAGAAGTGTGAGGAGCAGGAAGCATCATGATTTGCGTGTTTGGCAGGGAGCTATGGATTTGGTTGAAGAAATCTATAAAATCACCGCATTGTTTCCTAAAGACGAATTGTATGCGCTGACTAATCAAATGCGAAGGGCTGCTGTTTCAGTACCAAGTAATATCGCAGAAGGTGCTGCTCGCAATGGTTCTAAGGAATTTCTCTATTTTTTGTCTATTGCAAGGGGCTCACTAAGTGAACTCGAAACGCAACTACAGATTGCAGTACGGTTAGGTTATATGAAAAAAGAAAGCTTTCCAAGCAATATAGATACAATATTTGGCCTATTAGGTGGATTAATGAAATCCATAAGAAAGGGACAATTAAATGCAACCTAACACCCCCAAAATTTCCCCTCACCCCTCACCCATGTCTCCTCACTCAAGCGTATACGTAGCCGGGCATCGTGGCCTTGTTGGTTCCGCAATATGTGATGCTCTGAAAAAGGCAGGATTTGATACTGTTTTAACCAGAACACATGCTGAATTGGATCTGACCGATCAGTCTGCAGTGCGTGCGTTTTTTGCTGAAGAGAAGCCGGGGTATGTGTTTTTGGCAGCAGCCAGAGTTGGGGGGATTCATGCAAATGATACCTATCCAGCCGATTTTATCCGTGATAATTTGCTGATCCAGACAAACATTATTGATGCTGCTTATCAGAATAATGTTAATAAGCTGTTGTTTCTTGGGTCTTCCTGTATCTATCCGAAATTATGTCCACAGCCCATGAAGGAGGAATACCTATTAACTGGTCCTCTTGAGCCGACTAATGAATGGTACGCTGTTGCTAAAATTGCCGGGATTAAAATGTGTCAGGCCTATAATAAACAATATGGTTTTGCGGCCATCAGTCTGATGCCAACAAATCTTTATGGTCCTGGGGATAATTTCGATTTGAATACTTCTCACGTTATGCCAGCTTTAATACGAAAGTTTCATGAGGCAAAAGTCAACATGTTGCCTGAAGTCGAAGTCTGGGGAACCGGGCAGCCTAAACGTGAGTTTCTTCATGTTGATGATCTTGCTGCGGCTTGTTTATTTTTAATGGGAAATTATTCCGACCCTGATATTGTAAATGTGGGTTCTGGCCAAGAAGTAACCATTCAACAATTAGCTGAACTTGTGGCAGACACTGTCGGGTTTGAGGGGCTAATTCATTTTAACCCCATCATGCCAGATGGGACTCCGCGCAAATTACTTGATGTTTCCAGCCTACATGATTTAGGTTGGAGTTCCAAAATGGAGTTGAAGGAAGGTATTGCCAACACCTATGCTTGGTTTTTGCAGCATCAGGATACTTTTAGACATTAAGTTCGACCTTTCATTGTAATGATAAGAAATTTCATAGCATTATTTTATTTGATCTGGGCCAGACGTAGGCTTATCGGATCTATGGCAGCAAGAGAGGTGAAAGCTCAATACGTTGGGTCATCGCTGGGGCTACTCTGGACTGTTATTCACCCTGTGGTGATGATCACCGTTTTCTGGTTCGTATTCAGTATAGGTTTTAAAGCAA
>CAZDJE010000034.1:0-35811 GCA_964505715.1 uncultured Desulfocapsa sp.
AAGTTTCTACCCAGATCGGTAAAGGCCAGGTTGTTAAGTGTTATTGGTCTTTCTTTCTGTTTGTTGATTTCTGCCACCGTATTATTAACGGCAATGGAGCGGAAGAAAACTTTTTTGATTGCAGAGGAGTTGCGTCTTGATGCTAGAATTAATGGTGTATTAAAAGCCTTTGAGGATCAGGCCAGATCGGCCACCGCCATGGCTCTTGTAGTTGCGGCTATGCCCGATGTGCAAAAGGCGTTTGGTTTTAGAAACAGAGAGCAGCTAAGTGCTATGACACTTCCCTTTTTTGAGAATGAGAAAGAAAGGCTTTCTCTTGCCCAGTTCCAGTTCCATCTTCCGCCTGCCACGTCGTTTTTGAGGCTCCACAAACCTGAAAAATTTGGCGATGACCTTTCCTCCATTCGTCAGACTGTGGTTGAAGTAAACAGGACTAAAAGGTCTATTTCTGGCATTGAGAAGGGAGTTGCGGGGCTTGGTATCCGAGGAGTGGTTCCGGTCAATATGAACGGGAACCATATCGGTTCCGTGGAGTTTGGTATTAAGCTCAATGATGATCTGGTCCTGTCCCTTAAGGATTCAATGGGGGTTGATATCTCGGTGGTTGTTCCCGATGGGGGAGGTTTTAAGTATCTTGCGAAGACCCACTCGCTGAGTATTCCTCAAAAGAGCTTTCCGTGGCTCAGAAAGATGATGAAGGCTGATGGTATCAAATTTAAGCAGGTCAACAAAAATGGAAGGGAGTTGATGACGGGCTTTGGTCAGCTAAAAGACTATAGTGGCAAGATTATAGGTGTGTTAGCTGTTCCGGCAGATATTACGGAGACCATGACTCTGATCAGGGAGACTGTGTATAAAATGGTTGCTGGCGGTGTGGGAGTGCTTTTGGTGACTATGATAGTTATTTATCTGTTGATGAATACTCTTATTAATAATCCTTTAAAACAAATTGTGGAAAGATTTCAACAGGCCGGACAAGGTGATCTCACAGTTAGTATGCAGAGCAAAGGGCTTTGTGATGTGAACTGTTCCGAAGAGTTGAATTGTGGAAAGACTGAATGCTCGAGCTACGGAATAGAAACAAAATGCTGGGAACAGAGTGGTTCTTTTTCAACCAATATCGAATGCCCTAAAATTTTGACAGGGGAGTATGCGACTTGCCGTGAGTGTAAGTTGTATACGGAGAGTGTGCTTGATGAATTTGCAGAACTTGCCACGACCTTTAATTCCTTTTTAGGGAATATACGCCGTATGGTCATAGATATTCAGGGAAGTGTTGGAGACACAAATCGAGCTGCCAATGAGCTTTCTGAACTTTCAGAAGGAATGCAGCAGGGTGCTGCATCGGCTTCTGAGAGAACTCATGCAGTAGCAACGGCAACTGAAGAGATGAGCGCAAACATGAATTCCGTTGCGGCTGCTAGTGAAGAGGCTTCCACCAATGTAAATATGGTTGCCACTGCCACCGAGGAAATGACAGCAACTATTTCTGAAATTGCAAAGAATACCGATGAGGCAAGCAGTATTGCAACAAAAGCAGTGGAACAGGCATCAAAGGCTAGTGATAAAGTAGATATTCTTGGCGGTGCTGCTGTTGAAATCAGTAAGGTGACCGAGGTGATCTCTGAAATTTCTGCGCAGACGAATCTGCTTGCGCTTAATGCTACTATTGAAGCTGCACGGGCGGGCGAAGCTGGAAAAGGTTTTGCTGTTGTTGCTAATGAAATTAAAGAACTTGCCCGACAGACATCGGATGCTACTCAGAAAATTAAGCAGCAAATTGAAGGGATACAGAGCTCTACCAATGAAACAGTAACTGAAATTCGTGATATCACAGATGTTATTAATCAGGTAAATGCAATTGTTGGTGTCATTGCTACGGCAATTGATGAGCAGGCAGCAACCACTGCTGAAATTGGTACCAATGTGCAGCAGGCAGCTTTGGGTATTTCCGAGGTGAATGAAAATGTTGCTCAGACATCTACGGTGGCCAATGAAATCGCAGGAGATATTAATCAGGTAAGCAGTGTCACCGAAGAAATCATATCAAGTGCTGAAAAGGTACACGGTAGTGCTGATTCGTTGTCCGGTCTTGCTTTAAAACTTGGGGAAATGGTTCAGCGTTTTAAGGCGTAGAGACAGGTACTTCTGATATGGACTCTGATTTGTACCAACAACCGCTGCGCGCATTGTCCGTTGATGGAGACGGGATAAGCCTGCAGCTTATTCAATCCCTGGCTGAAGAGATGGGGCTAATGGTGAAGAGTTATCAGAGTCCATTACAGGCACTGGATTATGCTGTTGCAAACGAGGTTGATCTTGTTTTTGTGGATTATGTTCTTCCGGAAATGGATGGTCTTGCTTTTATAAAAAAATTCCGGATGTGGTACAAAGACGTGCCGTTGATTATGACTACGGCTGTTACCGATGGTATTCAGTTAAAGCTTGCTGCACTTGAAGCAGGAGCCACTGAGTTTTTAAGTAAGCCACTTAACTCTATGGACTTCCGGGCAAGAGTCAAGAGTTTGTCGAGTTTACGAAGTGCTCAATTGCAACTGCGTGATCGTGCCTTGCTGTTAGAGAAGGAGGTCGCAGTTGCAACTGAACAAATTGTTGCACGGGAAATGGAGACACTGGGAGTACTCAGCAAGGCGGCAGAATTTAAAGATACGGACACGGGGAATCACGTTAAGCGAGTGGCCGGTTATTCTCGAATTATAGGAGAGAAACTCATAACTGATCCCGCCGAACTGGATTTGCTTGTTCACGCCGCTCCTCTTCACGATGTTGGAAAAGTTGGTATTCCTGATATTATTTTGCTCAAACCCGGGAAACTGACCCAGGAAGAATGGGACGTAATGAAGAAGCATGCTGTGATAGGAGAAAAAATCCTTTCTGATTGTGAGAACAGAGTGCTGCGGACCGGGGCAATTATAGCCAAAACACACCATGAAAGAGTCGATGGTATGGGGTATCCTGCAGGGCTTGTCGGAGATGCTATTCCATTGGTGGGTAGAATTGTGGCTATTGCCGATGTCTTTGATGCCCTGACCACGATTCGTCCCTATAAGGATGCCTGGCCCCATGAGAAGGCCTTTTCCTTAATCTTTGAAGGAAGAGGGACGCAGTTTGATTGTGAGCTTGCCGATATCTTTCTTGCCAAAAAGAGCGAAATCCTCCAAGTCTGTGAAGCACTGAAGGATTCCTCCTCCTGATTCTTTGGTATTTGTGAAGACGCAATGCTTTGTTTTGCAGGCGCCGGAAATGCTGATAGTATATTTATTTGGAACTATTTAGTGTAATTTTAATAAGAAAAGATTGGAGAGTATTTATGAAGGCTGACTGGCTGTATTTCCGTAAAGGATGAACGTCATGTACAAAAGCTCAGGGGGCCCTTGAGCAGGCGGATGTAAAAGTTGAAGAGACAGTTGATGCTCGGAAAAATGTGATCAAGGCGGACGGTGCATGGGATCTTTTTCAGAATGTAAAACTGTTGGCTGTCGGGAGGGGGAAGAAGACTGTAAACTATACCCCGGATGCAGACTTGAAGGATGAAATATTGAAGGTAAGCCTTGGTCGTACCGGTAATTTACGAGCTCCTGCTCTGCGTGTCGGAGAGACCATGTATGTCGGATATAATGATGCAATGTATGAGGATCTTCTTAAATGAAACTGAATGATTTTTTCGACTCAGGTGCAGATGTCAGCTCTGAAGAAGTGAAGCGTTTTACGATCGATCACAAACCGGATGAGTATCAGTTGCTCGATGTACGGCAACCGGGCGAATATAAGAAACAACATTTACCCGGAGCTATACTTATCCCTGTTAAGGAATTGCCGGATCGCTTTGATGAATTGGATCCTTCTAAGCCAACGTTTGTGTACTGACATTCCGGAGTGCGCAGCAGGGCTGCTGCGCAGGTGTTACTCGCTGCAAATTTGCCACACGTTCATAATATGAAAGGCGGTATAATTTCCTATAATGGTGGAAAAGCTACTGGTGATGAGGCCTTTGGAATGCAGTTTTTTGTCCGTGGAGATTTTAGCGATGTTTTTCGAATGAGCTATGCCATGGAGGAAGGTCTACAACAACTCTATCTGGCCTTGCAAGATTTTTGCGAAGATGGTGTGGTGAAAACCCTTCTTGGACGCCTGGCAAACTTTGAAAAAGCACATAAGCTTAAACTACAAGCAATGTTTCCTGACATAGAGAATGGATCAGAGGGAAATGGTGATACCCTGGAGGGTGGTTTTAATAAACGGCAGTTTGTTGATCACTTTCAGTCACGCAAGGTTACTCTCGAAGATGTTATTCAGCTTGGCATGATGCTTGAGATTCAGGCCTATGATTTATACAGTCGTCTGGCTAAAACCACAGAGGAACTTAAATCAAAAGAGTTTTTCGAGTTTATGCGCAATGAAGAGAAGCAGCACCTTGCTTTTCTGAGCAACGAGTATGATAGGTTGCTGTTGTAGCCTTCTGTTCTTTTTGTTATCCGTTCTGGGTAACTTTTCGGTCTACAAATCTTTCCACGGATTGTGGCATAGTTATTGTCTCAATCCGTTTCTGTGTCTCTTTAGAGTGCCTCAAAGAGAAAGAACCCGTCGCCTCTGACGTAGAATATTGGTAAATAGTTGGCAATGGAGCCTGAATGTATACCCTCGCACTTCCCGTGTCAGTTAGGGTGTTTCGGTGCGAAATACTGAAGGTAATTGTAGGGAAAAGTGATTGGAAAAAGCTTGACTTGCGAAGAATTATTACTTACTATTGAAAATTATTATCGCAAGGAGGCAATATGCAACTACGAATGACAAACCAGCGTGAGATGATTCTGAGAGAGCTCAAAAAGAGTAAGAAACATCTTTCTGCTGATGAATTATATGAGCGTGTAAAAAAGTTTATGCCACGTATCAGTCTGGCAACGGTTTACAGGAATCTTGAGATTCTGTCCGATGCCTCGATGATCCGTAAGCTTGAGATTAGCGGACGGCAAAAACGTTTTGACAGTGAGCTTGAAGACCACGACCATATTTTTTGTGTCCAGTGTCACCGGATTGAAAATCTGGATATTGGAGATAGGGAGATAAGTCTCGTGTCCGTTGATACCAAAGGGTATCAGATTACCGGACGTCGGCTGGAAGTGACCGGGTTATGCCCAAAATGTCAGAAGAAAGTGAAAAAATCGAAAGAAAAAGAAAAGAAAGGAGAGAGTTCAATGGGTTGCGGATGTAAAAAAGGTGCGTTGAGTGATGAACAGAAGCAGGTTCTTGAAGCGATGGACAAGTGCGATGGACCATGTGCTTCAAAAGATATTGCAGCGGCAACCGGGCTTGAAACCAAGCAGGTAAGTTGCAGAATCACTGCGCTGAAGAAGAAGGGCTATGTGGAAAGTCCTGTACGATGTAAGTATGGCGTCACTAGTGACGGGAAGGCTGCGCTGAAAGCTTAATACGCTGTGGAGAAAACTGCTATGGGAAGTATGAAAGGAAGTCAGACTGAAAAAAATTTATTAATAGCTTTTGCCGGAGAGTCACAGGCAAGAAATAGGTATTCTTACTATGCCAAGGTGGCAAAAAAAGAAGGGTATGTTCAAATTTCAGGGATTTTTGATCGTACCGCTGAGCAGGAACGAGCTCATGCGAAAACGCTATTGAAATTTCTTGATGGTGGAGATGTTGAAATTACAGCATCGTACCCTACAACACCTCCCGGTACCACTGTGGAAAATCTCAAGAACGCTGCGGCCGGTGAGGAGCATGAGTTTGAAACCATGTATCCTGAATTTGCAGTAATTGCAGAGGAGGAGGGTTTTCCTCTTGTAGCCGCTGCTATGCGTTCCATTGCAGTTGCAGAGAAGCAGCATGCCCATGTATATCGGCATCTGATTGCAAATATTGAGACAGGAACAGTGTTTGAAAAGAGTGAAGAAGTAAGCTGGTACTGTAGTAAGTGCGGTTTTACCCATAAGGGAACAAAGGCACCAAAGAAATGTCCAGCCTGTGCGCATTCTCGCGCATATTTTGAGCTTCTTGCTGAAAATATATAAACAACAGTACCATAGTAATGGAGATACGACATGAAGCCCTTAGTAACCAATGAAGCTCCAGATTTTACCGCAACGGCGGTTATGCCCGACAACACCTTCAATGAAGAATTCAAACTTTCGGATATGCGTGGCAAGCATGTGCTGCTGTTTTTTTATCCCCTAGATTTTACATTTGTTTGTCCTTCTGAAATTCTTGCCTTTAACTCTGCCGTTGAGCAGTTTAAAAAGAAAAATTGTGAGATTGTTGGTATTTCCGTGGATTCCCAATTCAGCCATCTGGCCTGGAAGAATACTGCCATAAATGATGGTGGTATTGGTCAGGTACAATTTCCGCTGGTTGCAGATCTGGATAAATCGATTTCTGAGAATTATGGAGTTCTTTTTGAGGGCGCAATCGCTCTTCGTGGACTGTATATTATTGATAAGGAAGGTGTTATACGTCATCAGGTTGTCAACGATCTTCCTCTTGGTCGAAGCGTGTCAGAAGCCATGCGTATGCTTGATGCAATTCAGTTTACAGAAGAGCACGGTGAGGTGTGTCCCGCCAACTGGAATAAGGGCGATGACGCTATGATCCCCACTTCAGATGGCGTTGCGAAGTATTTGACGGACCACGTTGCTTAAAGGCCTCTTAGAAAGTTAGGTTTTTTTTAATCCAGGTAGGAAATACTGGAAAAACAGGACTTGCTACGATACAGTTCAAATGTGGTGTTAGTCTTTTTTTACTGTTAAATTTGATGTTCATTCAATGGAGAAATTATTATGGCTGAAAAACTAGGTATTTATAAGTGCGGAATCTGTGGTAATGTTGCTGAAGTTGTTCATGCAGGTGCCGGGGACATGAGTTGCTGTGGAGCACCCATGGAACAGCTTAAAGAGAACAGTGTGGATGCTGCTCAAGAAAAACATGTTCCAGTTGTTGAGAAGATAGATGGTGGATTTAAGGTAAGCGTTGGAAGTGTTGCTCATCCCATGACCGATGCTCACTCTATTGAATGGATTGAGATTATTGCCGGGGACGCTTGTTACAAGCAGTTTCTTAGTCCAGGAGATGTTCCGGAAGCCGTTTTCATGGTCTCGGCTGACAAGGTTGTTGCCAGAGCTCATTGCAATCTGCATGGTGTCTGGAAGTCTTAGTAGTGCCAGAGACTAACACTGAATTGAGTCATGACGAAATTGACTGGTTGCTACTGATTGAACGAATATAAGGGGAGAGCCGATGTCGTCACCAGAAGAGATGTATCAGTGCCAAACAACGAATTGTGGATTTATCTTTGATCCTGATAAAGGGGATCGTAAAAGTAAGACCAAAAAAGGAACTCAATTTAAGGATCTCCCGGAGGGCTGGAGATGTCCGGTGTGTGGTGCAACTGTTAAAGCCTTTAAACCACTAGCAGGACCAGGTTCTGTACATGCGGAAACTGCGGAAGCAGCTTCTGCCTAAACCAAAGAAAAAGGAACGGAAAGCAGTATGAAAAAATATAAATGTGAAATTTGTGGATATGTGTATGACCCCGATACGGGAGATGATGCTTCTGACATTGCGGCAGGGACATCGTTTGACGATCTACCCGATGATTATGAGTGCCCTGTCTGCGCTGCAGGTAAGGAAGATTTTAGCGAAAAGTAAGTAGTTATTCCCGGGACTGCCATCATGGTAGTCCCGGATTCGATGTTATTTTCAGCGTGATCAGTTGTTGATGCGAAGCATGAATACGCTGTTACCTCCTTGATTATTCTTGTAAAAAAGGTATAAAGATGAAAAAGATATTACTGGTCGCCTTTCAGGGGCAGCCCATGTGTTTTATTCACGTCTTGCTGAATGGACTTGAACTGAAGGCAGCCGGACATGAGTGTAAAATTATAGTAGAGGGTGAGGCAACTACCCTAATTCCCGAAATGCTTGAAGAGGCACATTTCCTCTATGGACTTTTTAAGCAGGTTCGGGAAGCCGATCTGATTGAAGGCGTTTGTAAGGCGTGTTCCATGAAAATGCAGGTATTTGATAAAATTGAAAAAACAGGCCTTCCCATGTTGGCTGATATGTCCGGGCATCCGGGGATGGCAAAATATATAGAAGATGGGTTTGAAGTATTAAATTTTTGATTTTAAATTTTGAAGGAGGACAGAATTATGCATCCAGTTAAACTTACCGAAAATGTCTATTGGGTAGGTGCTGTGGATTGGGATGTCCGTGATTTCCATGGATATTCTACGAACCGGGGCACCACCTATAATGCTTTTCTTATTATGGATGAGAAAATAACTCTCATTGATACCGTAAAAAAATCATGCAAAGGCGATATGATCGCCAGGATTAAAGAGATTATTGATCCTGAAAAAATTGATTATATTGTGGTTAACCATGTTGAGATGGATCATTCCGGTAGTCTTCCTGATATGGTTGAGCTGATTAAGCCAGAGAAAATCATCTGTTCTAAGATGGGCGAGAAGGCTCTTATACAACATTTTCATCAGGAAGACTGGCCGTATCAGATTGCCGTCCCTGGCGAAGATGTCACTCTTGGAGAAAAGACACTCTCTTTTCTGGAAACAAGGATGCTGCACTGGCCAGATTCCATGTTTACCTATTTGGTAGAAGATCAGATACTTTTTTCTTCCGATGCTTTTGGCGAACATCTTGGAACCAGTGAGCGCTTTGATGATGAAGTTGATCAGGCGATTCTTCTTGAGGAACTTACGAAATATTATGCCAATATCCTGACTCTCTACTCACCGCTGGTAAAGAAACTGATTGCCAAGATTAGAGAGATGGATCTGCAGATTAAGATGATCGCTCCCGATCATGGTGTTATCTGGCGCACGAACCCTGGTATGGCAATCGATGCGTATGACAAATGGAGTCAGGGGAAGGGAGATGGTAGAGCATTGATTATTTACGATACCATGTGGCATTCCACCGAAGAAATGGCTAAACGGGTTGGCGCCGGTCTGCAGCAGGAGGGGATTTCCTATCAGCTGTTAAACCTACGTTATAACCATCGGAGTGATGTCATGCGTGAAGTGCTGAATGCCAGTGCTATTATCCTTGGTTGTCCCACATTGAATAATGGTTTGCTTCCTCGTATGGCCGGCTTTCTTATGTATATGCGTGGCCTACGTCCCCTGAATAAAGTTGGAGCCGCCTTTGGTTCTTTTGGATGGTCGGGAGAGTCTGTGAAATTGCTGAATACTGCAATGACTGATATGAAGTTTGATATTGTCGACGATGGATTGAAGGTAAAGTATGTACCGGAAGATGCTGACTTTGTACAGTGTGTTGAACTTGGTCAGAAGGTTGGGCAGGCAATAAAAGCGAAACAATCAGAATAAGGAACACTATGAAAATACAGATTGATAAGAATATTGTTGAGTTTGTTCCTGAAAATGAACAGGAAACTGCATCCATGGAAACGTTATGGAGAGTTGTCGTTGATTGTGCAGCTGAGAATAAGCGGATGACAGCAATTGGAGAGTATATTCCTTCGAAACAGAATCTTGCAAGGTTCCATATAGAAGGCGTTGCGGCGACTACTCAGTATACTGAGGACAAGGCCGTGGAGGCGTGTACTGTGATCTGTACGACCTGTAATAAGTATATGGCGCTTAAGGGCGGCGATGCTGTGCCGGTTTGTTGTGGCAGAACTATGGAAACCGCCGACTAATTAACTGGACGAGCCGCTCAACAGCACCCCTATTTCGCATGTTCGGCTCTTATCGTATAGCTAAAACTATGACGATAAGAGCCGGAACAAGCAAACCTGCGGCACTGTTAAGCTGTTAATTACACCTTTCTTACTGTTTTTCCTTTGTTCTATCCTCTCAAGAAATTCAAGGCCGATCCGGCTTTAAACCAGTCAATCTGCTCTCTGTTCAGGGAGTGATTTAATGTTACTTCTGAAGTTGTTCCATCGTGGTGATTGAAGTGTGCTGTGATGGTTGAACCGGGCGTGATCTCTGTGATACCCGTTAAGTCAACGGTGTCAGCCTCCTGTACTAAGTCATAATCAGCTGCATCGGCAAAAGTCAGAGGCAGGAGACCCTGTTTCTTTAAGTTGGTTTCGTGGATGCGGGCAAAGGATCTGGTGATCACTGCTCTTCCGCCCATATGGCGCGGACACATGGCAGCATGTTCACGTGATGAGCCTTCTCCGTAGTTGGTGTCGCCTACAACTACCCAGTTTTTACCTGCATTGGTATATTCTCGGGCGATTACATTGTACTCTTGCACTTCACCGGTTAGTTGATTTTTGGCATTTCCGGGTTCATCGGTAAATGCATTCATCGCACCGCTGAACATATTTCCTGAAATATTATCAAGGTGTCCGCGGAAGCGAAGCCATGGGCCAGCTGGAGATATGTGATCCGTGGTACATTTTCCTTTGGCCTTCAACAATAAACGGAGTCCGCTGTAGTTTTTCCCATCCCAGCTGTCAAACGGAGTAAGGAGTGCCAGACGTTCCGATTCAGGGGAGACCTGTACCGTAATGCTGGTATTGTCTTCGATTGGGGCAAGGAAGCCTTGTTCATCACGGACAAGTTTCTGCTCTGGTACTTCAGCAACTTTTCCAGGAGGAGTGAGAGTGAATTTTGTGCCATCGGCGGCGTCATATTCAGCCGTGAAAGGATTCACCGTAAAAGTTCCGGTCATGGCATAGGCCAGACAGGTTTCAGGGCTTCCTATAAAACCGCTGGTGCCGGAGTTACCATCATTTCGTTTTGGGAAATTTCTGTTATAGGATGTGACAATGGAGTTGCGGAATCCCTCTTCAATACCTTCACGACTCCACTGGCCAATGCAGGGTCCGCAGGCATTAGCGAGTAGGGTAGCCCCGATGGCTTCAAGTTTTGCCAGCTGCCCGTCCCGTTCGATGGTGGCACGGATCTGCTCCGATCCTGGTGTTATCAGCATGGGGATTTTTAGTTTTGCTCCATGGGCAGCGATCTGCTCTGCCATAACAGTGATTCGGCCAATATCTTCATAGGAGGAGTTGGTGCATGATCCGACAAGAGCATAGGTGATATTTTCAGGATGATCGCCATCCTTTACATACTGTGCCATATTGGCAACGGTTGAGGCACGATCGGGTGAATGAGGGCCGACTAGGTGAGGTTCGAGGGTGGAAAGGTCGAGTTCTATCACCTGATCAAAATAGTTTTCGGGGCTGGCCAGTACTTCCTCATCTGCCCGGAGTAGATGTTTGTATTTGTCGGCCATTTCAGCAACATCTTCCCGGTTACACGCGGAAAGAAATGTTGCCATATGTTCATCATAGGGGAAGGTGGAGGTTGTTGCTCCAAACTCTGCGCCCATATTGCAGATGGTTGCCTTTCCTGTGCAGGAGATGGTGTCGGCCCCGGGACCAAAATATTCAAAAACTCGATTGGTTCCCCCCGAACAGGTAAGCTTGCCAAGGAGATTGAGGATAACATCTTTAGGTGCCGTCCATCCCTGCAGCTCACCGGTAAGATGAACACCGATAAATTTAGGAAGGAGTACTTCCCAAGGTAGGCCGACCATCACATCAACGGCGTCGGCTCCACCGACTCCTGAGGCAAAAGCTCCAAGGCCTCCTGCATTTGGGGTGTGAGAATCGGTTCCAAGCATCATTAAGCCGGGAAAGCCATACTGTTCAATCACCACCTGATGAATAATACCGGCACCTGGCATCCAGCAACCAAAGCCGTAGCGTTGGGATGCTGAAGCGAGGAAATCATACACTTCTTTGTTCTCGGTTCTGGCAATATTAAGATCGCTGTCAGCTCCTTTTTGGGCACGAATAAGGTGGTCACAGTGTACGGTTACAGGCACTGCAGCTTTATCTTTGTCAGCCAGCATAAACTGGAGAACTGCCATCTGTGCCGTGGCATCTTGAAGAGCAACACGGTCCGGTCTGGTTTTGATGTAAGAGCTTCCTGCAATAAGTTCTGCATCTGCGGCATTGTCGAGATGGCCGTAGAGAATTTTTTCGCCATAGGTAAGGGCGCGGCCCAGGCGTTTACGGATAGTTGCAATATTTGCATCCATCTTTTTGTATGTGGCTTCAATAAAGGCGGGAGTGGAATCAACCGATGTATTCATGGATTCTCCGAAGTCAATTGGGTTGTTGTGGATACTGTGTGTCGGGTCTCTCAGGAACGAATTTGCTCCTCATCGAGCATGGTATCGAGAAAATCCAGTATGTATTGACGCTGCTTTGGGGTCGTATGGGCAATACATTCACAGTGCAGGTGTGCGTTACTGCGAACGAGAAACTCAAAACAGACGGAATCTTTAGCAACTTCAACACCGCAATAATAAGGGGCGCAGTCGGTGTGTTCTTTTTGGATATCGTTGAGTAGCTCTTCAGGTAATACAATCCAGTAGAGTCCAGTCATCGGGCCATTTTTCAAATTACGTTTCAGGTAGGAGTCTATGTTGTCCCGCTCCATTGGGGAGAGGTCATCAATAAGGAATTGGCGCATAATTTTCAGAAGTAGTTAAGGTGAAAGGTGGAAGGCTGAAGGGGAGGAGGAGATCCACCATATTCTTCAGCCTCTAACCTTGTTTATAAATAGGTAGCGGCTATGGCAGACAGAGGGCTTCGTTCACTCTTCTTTAAGGTGATATGACCAAAGATAGCTTGCCCTTTTAATTTTTCAACCGTATAGGAAAGTCCATTTGAGGCTGAGTCAAGATAGGGGTTGTCTATTTGCTGTGGATCTCCGGTAAAAACCATTTTTGTGTTTTCTCCCGCACGTGATATTATCGTTTTAACTTCGTGGGGGGTAAGGTTCTGTGCCTCATCCACAATAACAAACTGTCGCGGAATGGAACGCCCGCGAATATAGGTCAGTGCTTCTAGTTCCACCTGTTTGTTCTTGAGGAGTTTGTCCACCTTTTGCTGAACGTGTCCATCATCCTCCTCTCTGCGATCATGACGCATCAGGTAAGTAAGATTGTCAAAAATTGGCTGCATCCAAAGATTGAGTTTTTCATCTTTAGTGCCGGGCAGGTAACCGATATCCTTTCCCATGGGAATAATGGGCCGTGATACTAGAAGTCTTTCGTAACTTTCTTTGTGGATAACACATTCAAGACCGGCTGCAAGCGCCAGAAGTGTTTTTCCTGTACCTGCCTGACCAATCAGGGTGACCAGACTGATTTCGGGATCAAGAAGTAACTCAAGAGCCATCCGCTGCTCTTTGGATCGTGGCTGAATATTCCAGGCGTGTTCATTTTTTGTATTCAGGTGTGTCAGCCTGTTGGTTCCCGTTGCTCTGCCAAGCCCAGAGTGTTTAGGGTTCCCCTCGTCCTGGAGCAGGATAAATTCATTTGTATTAAAATCAAAGCCCTCTGCATCGAGAACTTTGTCTTTATAGAAGCGGTCGATTACCTCAGCCGGGACTGTTTCCTGCCGCCAGCCGGTATAAAGTTCATCCACATTACACTTCTGTTTTTCAAAGTCCATTGTGTCAATACCGAGAGCGTCGGCTTTGAGGCGGGCATTGATATCCTTGGATACAAAAATAACAGAATTTCCATTTTCGTGCAGGCTATTGGCCACTGCCAGGATGCGATTATCAGCAATGTTCATATCCAGCAAAGCACCTGGCATATCCCTTCGTTCAACGGTAATTTTCAGGGTGCCGCCGTTTTCCATAACAACACCATCTTTTAGAGAGCCGGAAATACGAAGTTTGTCCAGCTGCCTGATTACGTGACGTGCATTTCGGCCGAGTTCATCGTTATGACGTTTGAACTTGTCAAGCTCTTCAATGACTGTCATGGGGAGCACAACATAGTTATCAGCAAAGGAAGTCAAAGAGTCGGCATTATGGAGTAGGACATTGGTATCAAGAACGAAATATTTTTGGGTGCTCATCTTTTTTTTGTCGTGTTGTTTTGGGTTTAGAGTGATTCGAACGGTATATGCTTTTTAAGGTAGCCGGTCGATACTGCTTATGCCTCGGGTGAACTGCAGGGAGTGTTTTCCTGCAGTTCACCGCCGGTGCTGGGCAATTAGATGTCAAGCCAGGTGGTGTCATTATTCAGGATCTCGCAACCATCTTCCCGGACAACGACCATGTTTTCAAGACGTACGCCTCCCCAGTCCGGAAGGTAAATGCCTGGTTCCACAGTGACTATCATTCCAGCTTTTAAGCGTTTACGATTCTGGCTTGAAAGGCGCGGGTTTTCATGGACTGCAAGTCCTACACCGTGACCGAGTGCGTGGCCAAAATGTTTACCATACCCAGCATCGTTGATAACTTTTCGTGCTGCTTTATCTACAGCTGCTGCACTGACTCCGGATCGTATTTTCTTTATCCCGGCGAGCTGTGCTTTTCGGACCAGTCGGTGAATCTCCAGATATTTTTTGCTTATTTTTCCAATGTTGAATGTTCGGGTCATATCGGAGCAGTATCCATCGAGAATCAGGCCCATATCGATCATGAGGGGCTTGTTTTTACGAATTTTAACCAGTCCAGGAACAGCATGAGGAAGAGCACTGCGAGCACCCGTGGCGACAATACTTTCAAAACTTGGGCCTTCGGCACCTTTTCTGCGCATTGTTGATTCCAGTGCTAATGCAATATCAATTTCGGTCTGTCCGGGGAAGATCGTTTTGTAAACTATCTGAAAGACCTTTTCGTTCAGGTAGACGGAACGACGTAGCTTTTTGATTTCCTTTTCATCTTTTATCAGCCGCATTTTTTCAACTATCCCATCGGTGGCTTTGAGGGTAATGGATAGTTTTTCACACATTATTTTTAGGTCTCTAGCCGTATTGTGCAGGGTATAGTGGCTTTCAAAAGCAAGTGTTGAGATGCCAAGATCCGGCAGCAACTCCTTTAACAGGGCAGCTTGTCCTTTAGGGTAGAGCATAACCTGCATTCCCTCCACTTCCTGTTCCGCCTGAATCTGAAAACGGAAATCGGTGAGAAGAATTGGACTTTTGCGTGCAGGAATAAGAAGAGTGCCTGCGCTTTCACCTATGTCATGGTCAGCTGCTGTGTAGCCACTCAGGTAGCGTCTGTTATGGGGCTGGGTAATAAGGATTGCATCAATCTTTTTTCGACGCAGACCCGCCTGTATCTTTTTTATTCGTGTTGAGATGCTCATTTAGTGTCGTACTCCTGAGAAGCTGTAATAAAAAAAACAGGTAAGCGCAGACTCCGGGGAAATGTGAGGTGTATTAAGGCAATACTGGGCACAAAATCCAGATAGCGACCAAGGTGAGACCTTCAAGGCGCTCTCACCCTCAAAAGGGAAGACTGTATTGAGTACCGGCCTCACTTAGCGTTTACCGCTGTTAGCTGAACCGCTGCATAAGAATTTCTTTGCGCTGGTCAAATGCCTGAGTGTACTGTTCGTTTAGGTTTGCCTGAGCCTGAGACCATTCTTTTTGGTACTGCGGGTGTCTGCTTGGGTCGATTTGCGTTGGGTTTGCCGCTTCGCCTGTCTCTTCCTGGAGCTGTTGTGCGAGCTGGGCCCGGATGGCATCTTCAAGTTGCTGCTTCACCTGTTCTTTATGCTGGGAGTACTGCTCCAGAAGTTGAGTGAGCTCAGCGCAAGCAGACTCTATTTCACTTCCGGCATCCCCGGAGAGAGCAAGAAGACCCGATAGGGCAGTCGCACTGCTGTTCATAAGGTCATCGTCCCTAGGAATAACAACGTTGCGTACCAGCCCTTTTGCCATTCCACGTCTAATAGCTACCTGATCCGTTTCCGCTTCCTGCTGCAGGAGTTCAGCCAGATTCGATTGCTTTCCATTCATAAACTCGAAGACAAGACGCATGCCATGTTCTTCCGCTTCCTGATCTGCAGGCACATCTGCAGCACGTGCAGCCATTCTTGCTGCACGTTCCATAACCATATCCAGAGTGCTTCGTATTTCAGCCATAGTGTCCTGTTAAAAGAAAAAGAAAAAGAAAAATAACCCGTATGTATTTGTACCATAGCGCTTAGATATCTTCATTGAAAATAACTGTTTTGAATGGACTGGTACTGAGTGGTGTTTGCAGGTTGCAACGCCACAAGAAGCAAGAGATTGTGTTTGTGGAGGGTGAGAAAATAGAAAAGGCAGGATCAGTTTAGCACTGAGCCTGCCTTTTTGGATAAATCGTATATGTGATGCTTATTGCGTTACTGACGTTTCTTCCTTCTGATTATGGAACCTGCAAGACCAGCTAAACCGGTTCCAAAAAGGAGCATTGTTGCTGGCTCCGGTACGGGGTCGGCTGTGTATTGTACGGCATCAAGGGAATTTCCGTATGAATCATTTCCTGCTGAAGAAACGGAATCAAAGGAAAAACGGAGGGTATTGCCAAGAGTATGGATAGGGGCTAATCCGTTACTGCTATAGAAATTCCAGGCGAATTTCCCAGTGGTGTATTCCTGAGAAAAGAGGCTTGTATCGTCTGTATTGCCCCAAATATTATCTTTACCAAAATCAGTGATTGAGAATCTGATGGTGTCGTCACCACTGCGGCCTCTGTGAGCGAACTCAAAATTCAGGAGTTGGTCGGCACTAACATTTGCAATGTCTTGAAATAGCGTGTCAATTGTTCTCGCATTTAACTCGGCATGCTGGTCACCAAGATAGGAGAAGTCATTGCTATCACCAGCAAGAGAACTGCTCATTTCGTTTCCGTTCCACAACTCTATTACATTACTATTTGAAGTTGTTTGCCAGCCGGGAACATCACTCGCATCATACTGTTTCTAGGACTGAGTTAGGATAGCTTCTTCGAAGCTGCCATTGGTACCGATAATAGCTGCAAGAGCAGGACTGGCCAAAAGAAGAGTTACTAAAAAAAGCACCAGGGAAGGCCGTAAAAGTCATATGTGTTTTCATTTTCTGTCCTTTTGCCGTACTCTTTTGTGTGCCTCGTTCTGATTTCAGGACGGAGGTTTTAAGTAGATTGAAAATAGTAGATATTTTGAATAGTACAACCTATAAAGAAATAGTACCACTCAATGATTTCAGTTACTATAGGCAGAATAACTGTTTTGATAGCTGGAGATGAAAAACTTGAATTTGAGATATTTCCGATTGGTCAACTTCCAGTCAGAAGGGGGGGCAGAGTCTGAGAATATTGTTTACTCTACAACTTTCTTATTTAACCTAGCGCCGAAAAAACCATCAATTTCAGGTCCTGGTAACGGGGAAAACACATTGTCGTTAAGAAGTCCATGGGCACGAGTTGGGAGAGCCGTTGTACATGCATCTAATACGAAGTTTTTGTGGGCAACCAGGAAGTGTTCCAGGACCTGCTCATTTTCTTCTTTTTCAAGAGAACATGTTGCATATACAATAATTCCTCGCGGATGCAGAAGCTTTGCTGCAGTGTGAAGAAGTTCGAGTTGAGTCTGCTGGTAAGTTTTGAAATCATTAACTCTTCTGTTCCAGCGAATATCTGGATGACGGCGGATAACACCGGTTCCGGAGCAGGGCGAATCGAGCAGGATACCGTGGAAACGTTGAGTGCTTGAGGTTGCAAATTCCTGCAGCGTTCCGGGAAAACATTGGATGTCTGACTGTGGATGAAGGCGTTGCATATTGTCTGCGAATTTTTCACGACGCCCTTTATCCGGTTCCAGTGCTGAGACTTTTGCCTGAATATCCTTTGCCATCTGCAGTAAGACACTTGTTTTGCCACCCACTCCCGCGCAGGCATCAAGGTATTCGCCTCCCTTTGTCATGGGACCGATAAGATGTGCCAGAAGCTGAGCTCCCTGATCCTGGACCTGGAAAAGCCCTTCCGTAAACCCTGGAATACCAGTGATTTTTCCGTGGAAACCATCGAGGATCAATGCATCTTTACTATATTCTCCGGGGTGGCATTGGATTCCGTTTTGTAGCAGTGTTTCTCTGAATGACTCCAAATCTGTAGCCAGCGTATTGATCTGCAGGGTAACTGCGGCGGGAATATTGTTCTGAATGCAGATGCGTGCAGTTTCATCCTTTCCATAACGCTTTTCCCAACGTCTGGTTAGCCACTTCGGATGGTTGAGGACTTGGCTCCCAGTGGGAGGGAGAAGGGCGAGCAGTTCTTCTTTTTTGCGAATGGAATTGCGTAAGACTCCATTTACGAATCCATGGAGTCTTTTTGGGAGGCGAGCTGCCTGTACCGCTTTAACTGATTCGTTAACGGCTGCTGATTCCGGGATTCGGTCAAGGTGGATAATCTGGAAAAGTCCGACTCTTAATGCTTGGAGGACAAATGGGTCGAATTTTTTGAGCGGCTGTTTGCAAAGGTGCTGCAACATCATATCGAGTGAGTCCCGATTACGCAACAGACCAGAAATGATATTGTTTGCCAGTTGCCGGTCGTTGTTTTCAAGCGGGTATCTGTTTAGGACACTTGCGAAAATACCATTGACCGGTTTGCGGTTTTTGTCGAGCTCGCACAGCGTTGTAATTGCAACAAAGCGGGCGGATTTCTTGGGTGAAGGAGGCAAGGGGATTTGTAGAAATCAGGATGCAGTCAGGTTGTCAATGGCACCGATCAGTTCTTCAATTGGAGAGCCTTTTGATATAAGGGAGGGCCTGCTTTCCCCCTTAGCCATACCTTCTGCCTCATCGGGAGTAACCATACCGGAAAGGTAGAGAATCGGGATAGAGGAAGTGGCGTCACTTGCAGCGAGCATGGAACCTATTTCAACTCCATGGGTTCCGGGCATGTTGATATCAAGTATAGCAATATCCGGAAGCTCCTCGGTGATGGTCGCAAGGGCTTCATCACCATTGGTATTATAGGTTACGTTCATTCTTCCGGTGCCTTCAAGCTGCATTTTAAGCAGGTCGCAGGCATCCTGGTCGTCGTCAATGAGTACAATGCGGGTTTGTTGGCCCATGGTCAATCTCCTGAGTTGTTGTAGAGTTTGATCATTGTATCAGTATGTTGTGAAAAAAGTAAGAGACTTTTGCATGGGACAGCAGAAAAACCAAAAAGAGAAGTGTTATATCTTTCTATATGAAATCTGAACATTGTCCAAATACTTTTTAATTTGTGTACTCAGTTGAATGGCATGCGCTACATCACTGTCTCTGGCCGCCTGCTCCAGGTTAAAGCAGAGATCGCCAAGCTCCTTGAAACCGTACATCCAGGATGTCCCTTTTATAGTGTGGGACTGTTTGCACAGGGATTCCATATCTCCTGTTTCTAAAGTTTTCAGGAGTTTTTGAGCATCTTCCTGTTTATTCTTGAGGAATTTAGGAACAAGCTTTTCGATTTTAGGATCGAGTGCCACCACCGGAGGACCAGTGGGGGGTGTTATCCTTTTTTTCGGTACAGGTGGTTTGTCATCTGTTCGGGTGGAATCAGTCTGGTCGAGATTCAGGTGGGTGGAGATGGTGTGGATTAGAGTGGCTCGGCGAATAGGTTTTGTAAGATAGTCGGAACAGCCTGCATCCATACATTTTTTTCGAAACCGGACAAAGGCGTGCGCTGTCAGTGCGATTATCGGTGTTGCTTCAAGTTCCTGCTCTTTCTCAAATCGCCTGAGACTTTGTGTCGCTTCGTACCCATCCATAACCGGCATTTCTATATCCATAAAAATAAGGTCAAACTGGGAACGTTTGAAAACATCGATCGCCTCTTCACCATTTTCGGCAGTTACAAGAATAAAGGGAGTATTTCGGAGGTAGAGACAGAGAAGATTGCGATTATCCTCGTTGTCATCGACTATCAGGATGCGGGCAGGAGGAAGAATGGCGCAACTTGGCGACTGTTGAGGCTGTTCGATTGTTGGCCTAGGGGTGGAGACGGCGGGGCGAAAGGCACAGGTGAAGGAAAATGTTGATCCTTTTCCAGGTGAGCTTTCCAGCCAGATTTTCCCCTTCATGATTTTGCAAAGTTTCTGGCAGATGGTGAGCCCAAGTCCAGTGCCACCATATTTTCGTGTTGTAAGAGAGTCTGCCTGGGTAAAGCTTTCGAAAATAAGTTCCTGTTTGTCCTGTGGTATGCCAATTCCTGTATCTTTAATTGAAAAGAGGAGATTGAAATCAGGGTCGATGGCAACGCTGATATCAACCATGCCGTTTTCAGTGAATTTGAGGCCATTTCCCACCAGATTTATTAGGATCTGACGAATTCTGGTGGGGTCACCGCAGATACCGTTGGGGACATTTTTATCGATATGGGAGGTGATCTGAGTGTTCTGCTCTGCGGCACGTACGGAAAGAATTGAGAGTACTGAGTCAATGAGAGAGGGAAGGTGGAAGTCAATGGATTCGAGTTCTGTTCGACCAGCTTCAATTTTTGAAAGATCAAGAATATCATTGATGATTTCCAGCAGGCTTTCTCCCGCTGAGCGGAAAATGCGTACGTAATTCCGTTGTTCATCGGTGAGCTGGGTGTCGTTCAAAACCTCGGCCATACCGATAATGGAATTGAGTGGAGTGCGGATTTCGTGACTCATTGAGGCAAGAAATTCAGTTTTAGAGTGGCATGCCTCTTCGGAAAGCCTGATCAGTCGTTTATTTTCAAGCAGTGTGTCATAGAGGTGGAGGTGATTACGAACCCGGGCGAGAAGCTCCTGTCGATTGAAGGGCTTTACGATATAGTCATTGCCTCCGGCGTTGAATCCTTCAATGATGTCTTCTTTCTGCGAAAGGGATGTGAGAAAGATCAACGGAATATCGGAAAATTTCTCATCTTTTTTGAGCTTACGACACAGAGAAAAACCATCCATTCCAGGCATCATAACATCGAGGAGAATAATATGAGGAGAGTGTTTGTGTATTCGCTCGAGTGCCTCTTGGGAGTTACTTCCGGTAAGAACGGTATATCCCTCTTCTTGTAGGATGGTGGTGAGAAGACGAAGGTTGACCGGATGGTCGTCGACTACAAGAATTGTATGGGCTAAAGAGGTTTTCATCCTCACACATTACCATAGCAATGTGCAAAAATATAGGATAGAGAATTTCCGACGAGACGGTGATTTTAGTGTCAATAATTTTGATATTTATGATAGACATTCTTGATATCGATTGGTAGTATCGTGTCAGTTTGATGACGTTGTAATAGAAATGGGTTTGCAGTTCTCTGTAACCTGTTGTAATTTTTGATTTTTAATTTTTTTTCAGGAGAGTATCAGATGAAGAAGATTACATGGGCACTTGTTGCCACAGTTGTAACTCTTGTTATTTCAGCCGGTTTTGCTCAGGCATCCACCAAGGAAGAAGTTCAAAAACGCGACGCTTTGCAGTGTGGCGTTTCAACAGGTCTTCCAGGATTTTCCATCGCCGATGAGAAGGGCGTCTGGGCGGGTATTGACGTTGATGTGTGCAAAGCTATCGCTGCAGCAACACTCGGTGATGCCGGAAAAGTAAAATATGTGCCATTGAATGCAAAAGAGCGCTTTACTGCACTGCAGTCAGGTGAAGTTGATGCTCTTGTTCGTGGTACTACTTGGACTCTTACCCGTGATTCTAAACTTGGTCTGAACTTCACCGGTGTAAACTACTATGACGGCCAGGGCTTTATGGTATCCAAAAAGCTTGGTGTTAAATCAGCTCTTGAGCTTGGTGGCGCTGCTGTTTGTATTCAGGCTGGAACTACCACCGAGCTGAATCTTGCTGATTATTTCAAAGAGAACAATATGGAATATAAAGCAGTCGTATTTGATACCCATGATGCAACTGCAGCAGCATTTGATAATGGTCGTTGTGATGTTCTTACTTCGGATCAATCCCAGCTTTATGGATTGCGTACTCATCTCAAGGATCCTACAGCAGCGTTTGTTCTTCCAGAGGTTATTTCTAAAGAACCCCTTGGACCTGTTGTACGTCAGGGTGATGATGCGTGGTTCAATATTGTTAAGTGGAGTCTCAATGCAATGATTGAGGCTGAGGAACTCGGTTTAACTTCTGCTAACGTTGACGATATGAAAGCAAATTCCAAAAGTCCTGCTGTTCGTAGACTTCTTGGTCTTGAAGGAATTGCCGGTACAGGTCTTGGCCTGAGCGATGACTGGGCTTATCAAATTATCAAGCAGGTTGGTAACTATGGTGAGATCTTTGATCGCAATGTTGGTGCTGATTCTCCACTGAAGATTGCTCGTGGCTTGAACGCACTCTGGAGCAAGGGTGGCATTATGTATGCACCTCCAGTTCGTTAATTAGTCATAGACGATTAAAAGGACGTTTTCCTGATGGGAAAGCGTCCTTTTTTTTATTTCATATTTATAGCAGGAAAAGAGACTCAATGCAGAAGGCTGAAGGGTCAGCTTGAAACACTTCAGCCTTCTGCTTTTAGTCTATTTAACTTCAGGTAGTTATTATGTCTAAAATATCTCCAAAACAGCACTGGTGGAATAACGCCCAGCATCGTTCCCTATTTTTTCAGGTTTTGCTGGTGTCTCTGCTCGCCGGGTTCTTCTGGTTTATCGGAACGAATACTCTGGCAAATCTGGAGAAAAGAGGGATTTCAACGGGTTTTGGGTTTTTATCACTCAAAGCTGGTTTTGGAATTCTTCAGAGTCTTATTCCCTATGATGAATCCTATACTTTCGCCCGGACGTTTTTTGTTGGCCTTTTAAATACCCTTCTGGTTTCAGGACTTGGTATTATCTTTGCCACTATTATTGGTTTTACCGTCGGTGTGGCCCGTTTGTCTAATAACTGGCTGATATCGAGGCTGGCTGGCGTGTATGTGGAAATGTTTCGTAATATACCACTTTTGTTGCAGATATTTTTCTGGTATTTTGCGGTACTTCGTGCCCTGCCATCACCACGACAGAGCTGGTCGACGGGAGAGCGTATATTTTTGAATATCAGAGGATTATATCTTCCGCAACCAATATTGGGCGATGGCTTTTCTCTGGTGGGCTGGGTATTTGCTACGGCACTTATTGCAACGTTCTTAATCTGGCGATGGGCAAAAAAACGTCAGGATGAAACGGGGCAGCAGTTCAAGATGTTTCGGGTTGGTTTTGGTCTGGTTGTTGGCCTTCCCCTGTTGGTGTTTTTTGCGCTTGGCTCTCCTTTAAGCTGGGATGTTCCAAAACTACAGGGATTTAACTTCCGTGGCGGAATGACCATTATTCCGGAACTTACTGCCCTGTTGGTGGCTCTTTCTGTGTATACTGCAACCTTTATTGCTGAAGCGGTACGATCTGGAATCCTTGCGGTAAACAGTGGTCAGACCGAGGCTGCATCAGCCCTTGGTCTTCATAAAAGTAAAGTGTTGAGACTGGTCGTAATTCCTCAGGCCCTACGGGTTATTATTCCTCAGTTAACTTCTCAGTACCTAAATCTAGTAAAAAACTCATCTCTTGCTACTGCAATCGGGTATCCCGATCTGGTGGCGGTATTTGCAGGAACCACACTCAATCAAACCGGACAGGCCATCGAGATTATTGCCATGACCATGAGTGTCTATCTCTTTATCAGCCTTACTATCTCAGGAATTATGAACTGGTACAATAAGAAAATTATGCTGGTGGAGAGATAATATGACTGTACATATAACAAGTCCAAGTCCCTCTTTAGCGCCACCCGCAAGTTCGGTTGGTGTGGTTGGCTGGCTGAGAGGCAATCTATTTTCCTCTCCACTCAATACCATATTTACTCTTGCCGGATTTTATCTGCTCTATAGCCTTCTGCCTCCAGCAATCAACTGGGCAGTATTCAGTGCCGACTGGGTCGGAACAACGAAGGAAGCGTGTACTAGCGAAGGTGCCTGCTGGGTCTTTGTCGGAGTACGATTGAACCAGTTCCTCTTTGGTTTCTATCCACCATCTGAATACTGGCGTGTTGTGGTTGCCTTTTCATTGATTGGTGTTCTTGTCGCCTGGTTGCTTATTGATCGAACACCAAAGAAAGGTCTTGTCGGGGCGTTTACAATCCTTGGCTATCCGGTAATCGCCTATTATCTTTTTTATGGCGGTGCCTTTGGTCTTCAGGTTGTGGAGACCTATAAGTGGGGCGGATTAATGCTGACCCTTATTCTTGCCACCACCGGAATGTTTTTTTCCTTTCCCATTGGTATTATTCTAGCCCTTGGGCGCCGGTCGTCCATGCCGATTGCCAAATCAATGTCTGTTGTTTTTATTGAGTTCTGGCGTGGGGTTCCGCTTATTACCGTTCTTTTTATGTCCTCCGTTATGCTGCCAATGTTTATCCCTGAAAATATGCAGATAGATAAATTGCTGCGGGCAATGATTGGTATTATCTTTTTCCAGTCGGCCTATATGGCGGAGGTTGTGCGTGGTGGATTGCAGGCGATCCCAAGAGGACAGCTGGAGGCGGCAGAGGCCCTTGGACTTTCTTATTGGAAATCAATGATTTTTATTATTTTACCCCAGGCTTTGAAACTGGTAATTCCTGGAATTGTGAATACCTTTATTGCTCTGTTTAAGGATACCACCCTGGTTCTGATTATCGGACTTTTTGATCTGCTTGCCGTTGTTCAGGCAGCTTTTGCCGATCCTAAATGGCTTGGTTTTTCAGTGGAAGGGTATGTTTTTGTCGCAAGTGTCTATTGGGTGTCCTGTTTCTCCATGTCCCGTTACTCGCAGCATCTGGAGAAAAAATTACATACCGGGCATGCACGTTAATTACGGAACAGTCCCTATCCTATTCTAAATTTAGTTCAATTTTTGACAAATGAGTGAAAATATGACTGCTATACAGGCCGAACAAAATGGTTCAAGCGACGTGATGGTTGAGTTGCGTAATGTCAATAAGTGGTATGGTGATTTTCATGTTCTGAAAAACATCAATCTTAAGGTGAGCAAGGGGGAACGGATTATTATCTGCGGTCCATCCGGTTGCGGTAAGTCCACCCTTATTCGCTGTATGAATCGTCTGGAAGAGCATCAGGAAGGTGATATTATTGTTTCGGGGGTTACCCTCGATGATGATTTGAAACGAATTGATACTGTGCGCCGTGATATTGGAATGGTTTTTCAGCAGTTCAACCTTTTTCCCCATTTGACTGTGATGGAAAATTGCTGTCTGGCCCCGATCTGGGTGCAGAAGAAGCCTAGAAAAGATGCTGAAGCTACCGCTATGAAATATCTTGAGCGAGTACAGATTGCGGATCAGGCATTTAAGTTTCCCGGTCAATTGTCTGGTGGCCAGCAGCAGCGTGTCGCCATTGCCAGAAGTCTCTGTATGAACCCGTCTATTATGCTTTTTGATGAGCCTACCTCTGCACTTGATCCGGAAATGATCAAGGAGGTTCTCGATGTAATGGTTGATCTCGCTCGTGAAGGCATGACCATGCTCTGCGTTACCCATGAAATGGGTTTTGCTAAGACCGTTGCGAACAGGGTTCTCTTTATGGATGCTGGAGAAATCATTGAAGAGAATGAACCAAATGAGTTCTTTGACAATCCTCAATCGGATCGCACCAAGCTTTTCCTGAGTCAGATTCTTTAGGCACAGCAATGGCTGCAATACACTGGCTTCAGCATGTGCCTTTTGAAGGACTTGGATCCATTGAACCATGGCTGATTAACCAAGGACATAATCTCTTCTGTACCAGATTGTGGGCAGGGGATGATTTCCCTCCACTCGATACCTTCGATGTGCTGATTGTTATGGGTGGTCCCATGGGGGTGTATGACCATGATGAATATCCATGGCTACTCGAGGAGAAACAGTTTATTGGTGAGGTGGTGGCGCAGGAGATTCCAACGCTTGGGATTTGTCTTGGCGCTCAGTTGCTTGCCGATACCCTTGGTGCTGAAGTGTTTGCTAATCCTGTAAAAGAGATAGGCTGGTTTCCGGTGAGTCGTAATGACAGGGTACCAGGTTTTTTGGCGTCGGCTCTTCCGCTGGAAATGACAGTGTTTCATTGGCACGGTGATACTTTTGCTATTCCTGAAGATGCAGTATCGCTTTATTCAAGTAAGGCTTGTCAACATCAGGCATTTTTGTATAAAAATCATGTGCTCGGGCTGCAGTTCCATCTGGAAACAACCCGGGACAGTGCTGCCGCTCTTATTGATAACTGTCGATCTGAGCTGGTACAGGCTGACTGGATTATGACAGAACAGGAAATCCTGAGTTGTGAGAATTCCTTCGAGAGTAATAATAACTGCATGGCGTCCCTGATCAAGGAATTCTTTCCATTGCAGGGATGAAACCTTTTTTGAGGAGTATGGAATGAAAAAAATAGTGTCTGTGGTTCTGGCTTTAGGAATGATGAGTACTTTTTCTGTAGTCTGTGCACAGGATGTCCCCGTTGTAGAGGCTCCTGTAACGGAAAAAGCGGTAGAAAAAGCATCTGGATGGCAAAAGGCAGGAGACGAAATCGGTCAGGCAGCCGATGCTGTCGGAGATGCAACAGCCGACAGTAGCAAGAAAGCATGGAAAGCCACCAAGGATGGTTCTGCTGAAGCCTGGGAAGCTACCAAAAAAGGTTCCGGTGAAGCGTGGGATGCGACTAAAGAGGAGTCCGCAGAAGCTTGGGATGCCACGAAAGATGGTTCTGCTGAAGCGTGGGACGCGACCAAAGAAGGCTCTGGCAAGGCATGGGATAAAACGAAGGGGAAAAGTAAATCGCTTTGGCAAAAAGGGAAAGATAAGCTACACAAGGCCACTGCGCCTGAAGCCATTCAGCCACAGGGTGAGTGACCTGGTTGTCTGTGTTTATTGCAAGTTGATTAGTTGAAAAAAAGCCCCCTGATACAACGTGTATCAGGGGGCTTTTTTTGTCTGCAAGAGGGAAGTGTTCTAACTGGCCTGTTCTAAGGCAACAGCTACGGCAACTGAGGCTCCAACCATTGGGTTGTTTCCCATCCCAATCAGACCCATCATTTCGACATGTGCAGGAACCGATGAAGAACCTGCAAATTGTGCGTCGGAATGCATACGTCCCATGGTGTCGGTCATACCATAGGATGCAGGACCTGCACCCATATTGTCAGGATGAAGGGTTCGTCCTGTTCCACCGCCCGAAGCGACTGAAAAATAACGTTTTCCTGCAAGATTACACTCTTTCTTATAGGTTCCGGCAACGGGATGCTGGAAACGGGTGGGATTTGTTGAGTTCCCGGTAATGGAGACATCCACACCCTCAAGGTGATTAATGGCAACACCTTCGCGAACGTCATCGGCTCCGTAGCATCGTACGTCACCCCGGGGGCCATCTGAATATCGTTTTTCCTTGACGACCTTTAGTTCGGAGCTCGCGTAGTCAAATTGTGTTTCCACGCTAGTAAAGCCATTAATACGGGATATAATATGTGATGCATCCTTTCCTAATCCATTCAGGATAACACGAAGGGGGGCTTTACGAACACGGTTAGCCGACATGGCAAGGCCAATGGCACCTTCGGCTGCTGCAAAGGATTCGTGCCCGGCAATAAAGGCAAAACATTTTGTTTCTTCACGCAGTAACATGGATGCCAGATTTCCATGTCCAATACCTACCTGACGATGATCTGCAACGGAACCGGGGATACAGAAGGACTGGAGGCCAATGCCAAGAGTTGAAGCGATATCAACGGCCTTTGTCTCACCTTTTTTAATGGCAATCGCAGCCCCAACCGTATACGCCCAGCAGGCATTTTCAAAACAGATAGGCTGGATATTTTTTACAATTTTAGCAACATCAACACCGTATGTATCGCATACTTCCTTAGCTTCTTCCAGGCTTTTTATTCCATATTCTTCAAGAACTGGAATGATCTGATCGATCCGCCTTTCATAACTTTCAAATAATGCCATGAGTCTCTCCTTATTCCTTACGCGGATCGATGGTTTTAACGGCATCGGCAAAGCGACCATAGGTCCCCGTTGCACTTTCCAATGCCTTGTTAGCATCTTCTCCGTCTCGAATAGCTTCCATCATACGACCAAGATGGACAAACTTGTAGCCTATAATTTCATTATCTGCATCGAGTGCAAGTTCCATAACATAGCCTTCAGTCACCTCGAGATATCTGGGGCCTTTCAGCTTTGTGCCATAGGTACTTGCTGTAACAGAACGAAGTCCCTTACCAAGATCTTCGAGGCCGGCGCCAATTGGCAGTCCGCCTTCTGAAAATGCGGATTGGCTACGCCCGTAAACAATCTGCAGGAAAAGCTCCCGCATGGCTACATTGATAGCATCGCAGACAAGATCGGTGTTCAGTGCTTCAAGAATGGTCTTTCCAGGCATGATTTCAGAGGCCATAGCTGCAGAATGGGTCATTCCAGTGCAGCCAATGGTTTCGATAAGTGCTTCTTCAATAATGCCGTCTTTTACATTTAGAGTCAGCTTACATGCACCCTGATGGGGGGCACACCAGCCAACTCCGTGAGTCAATCCACTGATGTCTTTAATTTCTTTTGACTGGGTCCAGCCACCTTCCTGAGGGATGGGGGATGGGCCATGATTTGTTCCCTGCGCCAGCGGACACATTTCTTTTACTTCAGAAGAGTATTCCATACGAGTCTCCTTTTGTTTGTTTGGAAGTGATAGAATAAATGATATGGAGAAAAGGGACAAGGGGAAAGGGGAATATGTTGGCAGGTACTCATATGAGAATTGGAAAATTACAGAAATGTCCTTGCAAATACATTTCAGTATTGTTATTGGGGGTCTTAACCGTTTGAATATACAATGCATGTATGGCGTGGTGGCTTGTGGCTATAGTCACCAGAAGGGACTATACCATTAATCCTTTATACCTCCTTGCAGAGGAAAGCAGAGTATCGGGATGAAACAGAAAACGATTTATAACTGTCATACACATATTTTTACCCATGAGAATATCCCTGATCACTATTTTAAGTTTTATTTAGTGCATCTTACAAGGAGCCGTTTTTTTCGTTGGATAATATCCGGGGGGACGAGGTTTGCCCTTTTGTTTTTTAGAAAAAAGGAAAGAGTGCGACGTTTTAAAGCGTACCTGGACTCCGTTTTAAATGATAAACAAGAAGAAAATTTTGTTGAATTACAGCGCTTCTATCCATCTGGGACGAGATTTGTAATATTGCCCATGGATATGGCACTTATGGGTGCCGGAAAGGTTCTTGAAGATATTGATGCTCAGCATCAAGAATTAGCAAAACTTGCCGGGAACAGGCAATACAAAGATGTTGTGATACCCTTTGCTCATATAGATCCAAGAAGAGTTGATTCTCTGCAGAGATTAACCAAACTTGTTGAGAAACAGCATTTTCGTGGAGTGAAAATATATCCACCATTGGGATATGGCCCAAACCATCCAACTTTAATGGATGAAGTATACCCATTTATGGTGGAGAAAAATATTCCCCTAATTGCTCATTGTTCGCCCGGGTCGGTAAACAGTAAGGAAATTCCTCTTGAGGAAGCACATGCTTTTGCTGATCCTGAGAATTATAAAGTGGTAATGGCAAAATTTCCAAAACTAAGAATTTGCCTTGGCCATTTTGGGGGAATTGATGAATGGAAAAGACATCTTGATGAATTTTCAGGGATAGAAAAACAGACATGGCTATCAAAAATTAGAGCCATGATGAACAGTGGAAAATATCCAAATTTGTATGCTGATATTTCATATACTATTTTTCATTTTCAGGAAAATGCAACACTGCTGAGTGCCCTATTAGAAGAGGAACATATTGCCAAGAAGGTTTTGTTCGGGTCTGATTTTTATATGGCTAAAAATGAGAACTATTCTGAAAAACGTTTGTCGATAGATTTGCGCTCTATTTTGGGCGAGGATAAATTCTGGTTGATAGCAAATACGAATCCAAAACTATTTCTGGCTGAGCTGTGACGAGCAAGTGGGGGTAGTTGTAACCAGTAATTGATATTCCAATTGGTTGCATTCTGCTCTTAATATATCATTGTTTTAACATGACCGCAGGATCATTACATTTCACTAAGGATAGGAATTCAAAAATAAGTCCACTCTAAAATAGTTTTGCATTTTCTCTATTGAGCCCATAGAATAAATATATTGTATAAATAGTAGTATGATTTTAACCATCTGACGTTCATTATTTTTGCAGAATTAACAGGAGGAACACCCAATGGATGCTGTCCAGCTAATCCCAACACCTGATATACTCCAAGTTCCATGGGGGTGGTTTCAGGGGCTTCTCACCGTGACATTTTTTCTTCATCTGCTGGTTATGAATATCCTTCTTGGTTGCTCACTTATTACATTTTTTAGACATGTCGCCGGGAAAAATACGGATGTCAATAAAGCTATTGCGAAGAAGCTGCCAATCACGGTGGCCTTTGCCGTGAACTTTGGCGTGGCTCCACTACTCTTTGTCCAGGTTATTTATGGTCATTTTATGTATGCCAGTTCTGTCCTTATGGCGATATACTGGCTATCCATTTTTGTGATTCTGATATTTTCCTACTACAGCACCTATATCTACAGTATGAATTTTGATAAGATTGTTGATTTTCATACGATACTCACCGGTTTTATAGCAGGAACTCTGCTGGCAGTTACATTTATTTTCACCACCAACTTCTCCTTGATGACAAATATTGCAGCCTGGCCTGAATACTTTAATAATCCGGAGGGGACTCTTTTGAATCTCTCCGATCCGAGTTTCTATCCCCGCTTTCTCCACTCTGTGTTTGGCGCAGTTGCTGTTGGCGGCATGGCCATCGCTCTTTTTTATGATTTTAAGAAACGAAAAGGAGAAAACGGTGCAGATGATGGAATTGCTATTGGAATGAACTGGTTTGCCGGTGCCACCATGCTGAACTTTGGAATCGGATCCTGGTACTGGGGGAGCCTTCCTGAATATGTTCGGGAGCTTGGAGGAGCTGGCAGTGCATTTTTTCTGATTTTTATTTTTCTTGGGATTGTGGCAGCAATTTTTTCCCTTATATATGGGATGCGACACGAAGTCAGACCAGCTGTCTATTATCTTTTAGCGGCACTGTTCTGCATGGTGCTGGTTAGGGAGTTTGCGAGACGGCTTACTCTGGCGCCCTGGTTTAAAACTTCAGACCTTGAAGTTGTGGCACAATATTCGCCACTTATCGTGTTCTTGGTGGTTTTTGCCGGAGGACTTGGTGTTATCTACTATATGATACGGCTTGTTCTCACCGATAAGGGGGCGCGCTCATGAATTATCCCGTATGGTTACTCGACGTCTTTGGTGGTGGAACTCTTATTGCCCTGATTGCAGTTGTGCATGTGTATGTTGCTCATTTTGCAGTGGGTGGTGGATTATTTCTTGTTTTTACCGAAATGAAGGGATTGCGTGAAGAATCTCCTGCGATCCTTGAATACACTAGAAAACATGCTCGATTCTTTCTCCTCCTGACCATGGTTTTTGGTGGGCTTACAGGAGTTGCAATCTGGTTTACAATCGCCCTGCTTAGTCCTGCTGGAACCTCATCGCTTATTCATACCTTTGTTTTTGCCTGGGCGATAGAGTGGGTCTTCTTCCTCGGCGAAATCGTCGCTCTGCTTCTCTATTACTATAAATTTAATAAAATTAGTTCCAAAAACCATCTTATTCTGGGCTGGATTTACTTCGCCTGTGCCTGGCTCTCTCTCTTTGTTATTAACGGTGTCATTGACTATATGCTTACGCCGGGAGAGTGGTTGAATAACCAGAACTTCTGGTCAGGATTTTTTAATCCTACCTTCTGGCCGGCACTCTTCTTTAGAACATTTCTCGCCTTGATGATTGCAGGACTTTTTGGATTCCTCACAAGCGTAAATATAAAGGATGATGTGATGCGTCATAAGATGGTTCGCTATTGTGGACTCTGGCTTATGATTCCTCTTGTTCTGCTTCTTGCTTCCGCCGTATGGTACAAAGCTGCATTACCACTTCCACAACAGGAAATGATTTTCACCAAATCACCGGAGATGAAACCATTTCTCTCGGGATTTATATTTATTTCGCCACTACTCTTTGCCGGTGGCTTACTGATGGCAGCCTTTCGTCCTCAGGCGGTAACTCGCTCCGTCGCAGTTGTCTTGTTTCTTCTTGGGTTTCTCTATATGGGATGCTTTGAATTTATGCGGGAAGGTGGTCGCAGACCCTATATTATTCATGATTATATGTACTCTACCTCCATCCTGAAAGCAGATCTGGAGGATGTCCAGAAAAAAGGAGTATTGCAGAGTTCCCGCTGGGTAAAAAATCGTATAATTACCCCTGAGAACAGGATGGATGCCGGGGCAGAATTGAATATGATTCTCTGCTTACCCTGTCACTCAACTGGGGGGCCATTAAATGATATGATCCCCATTGCCAGACGTTTTACTCCCGAGGGGATGGAGGCTTTTCTTCTTGGAATTGGCAATGCAAATCCTTATATGCCGCCATTTGCCGGAACCAGTGCGGAGGCTACAGTTCTTGCTGAATATCTCACCACGGTGCTTGTTCCCGGATTTACGTCCGTTGAACCTGAAATTCAACCTCTCTTTGTTGTTCCTGCTCCTTTCTCTGCTGAAAGCTCCGAGTACGTGTTGTTGGCAGGGGCGACACTTGGTACAATTCTCTATTCGGAACCTGAAGAGTCGGGGATTGATCTTTCCTATGGTGCTCCCGTTATCCGGGCGCAGTTGATTTTCCGGGATGAAAGTCCAAGTGTTATACTGGATGGGGCCGTTGTACGTTACAGTATAAAGACTGGAGACGGTGATGTGAAAGGGGAGATGGAGGCCAAGGATGGCTATTTTGAAGCCACTCTTGGTGAGATACCACGTCCGGTTCAGCCGTATCAACCATTTTTTATTGCTGAAATAAGTGCTGAAGTTGACGGGACGATTGTTGCTGCGACTCAAGCCAAAATAGGCGTCTCCACCGAAATTGGCTGTCGTAACTGTCATGGTGGGAGCTGGCGTCAGGATGGACGAAGTGGGATGTCACGGGCGACTGCTTCCGGGATTCTTGCTTTACATGACAAGTGGAGTAATACCAATCTGAGTGATGACTTCAATAAAGGCAAAACTGTTGTCTGCTCATCCTGTCATGCTGATTACAGCCGTGCAACCGAAGGGCAACCTGGATTGCTGAGTCTCTCTACTGCAATACATGGTTATCATGCCGGTTTCATTTCAAGTGATAATAGCTGTGTGCTGTGTCACTCTTCAAGCGATACCGGTGCTAGTCACTCTTTTGATGGTATTCATAAGCAGTTGGAACTCTTATGCAGTGATTGTCATGGAACATTGCCTGATCATGCGGCTAGTCTATTGAAACAGGAAAAAGATAAAGGACAGGCACAGAAGCTGCTCTCTTTAGTGCAGAATAAGGTTCAGATGGATATTGTAGAGATCAATCCCCGTGCTTCCTGGATTATGGAGCCCGATTGCCTCACCTGTCATGTGGATTTTCAGCCACCTGAAACGGACACCGCCTTTAACTCCTGGACCGAAGATGAGGCTGGGCTATTCCATAATCGTGTGGGCGAAGGGGGAGCAGTTCTCTGTAGTTCCTGTCATGGTCAGCCACATTCCCTGTATCCGGCAGACAACCGTTATGGCAAAAGGATAGGAGCACTACAACCCATGCAGTATCAGGATAATCCCTATCCCATCGCAGCCAATGAAGGCTGTGCCGTGTGTCATACAACGGAGATGGCGGATGAGATGCATCATCCTGGTTCTTTAGCCACCTTTAGAAATCAGGAGTAGCAAGACTCTTGAGAACATAACTATTCTACGCGCCTAAAATGGACATAGTTGGAGTGCTGCTGAATAGTTAGCTGAGAACAAATACGGGCTTTTGGAAGGGGAGACCTTTCCTGAAGCCCTTTTCTGTTTTGGCATAGTAATAATGGGTCGACGAGGGTATTGTGCCTAGATGAAATCCCTTGAAAGCAGAGAAATAGTTCAGGACTTTGTGGACCAACTGGAGCGTTGGGGCTGCCAGGTTTTACGCGCTGTTAACCGTTCTAATCCTTACCGGGGAGGTTTTTCAATTCTTTTTCGTAGTGATGCTGCCACGGCAAGGGCCATCGCTGATTTAGGAATTGCTCAGATTCTACTCGATATCAGGGCTGATACCTATCTGCTGCGTCTTCCTGAAGTGAATATTGATGCCACTCCTGAGCCGCATCCGGCCATTCTGTTCTGGAACGAGGTTACAAAACAGAAGAAGCTAGAAGAACTCCTTACTCTCTGGAAGAATAGTAGCGATATTCTGGAGAGACGGCGGAAGAAATTGGGTATGTTTTACAAGGCTGGATAACGATCGATTTAAACTCTTCAATAGAGTAATTTAAATTTCTTCTATCAGTGCGTTGCCCAACGTTTCCCTTGCAACCATATCTTATCTTCCAAACATTAGACTAATGTGACGAAGCAAAACTGCAGGCTTCGTCCAGGCGAGATTCGATATATTTCACCAGTGGTGCATTCTGTTCTTCAAGGTCAAAACAGACAGCGTCTTCACCAAGGAGCCCGCCGGGAACGAAATCGCCTCTTTCTTCAGGGTCTGTTATCATATCGCCATAAAAACAGATTGAAAGCCATCTGCTGACATCCTCGATTACATCAACCATTACGAACAGGTCTTTTCCTTTCTGGTTGCTGTGGACGGCTCTCAGAGAATAGGTGACTCCCGGTCGTGCTATAAAGTCCTGCACAACGCCTTCTTTTGCATTTAAATAGTTTCTAAAATGTAAAAAGACATTCTTGTTTGTTTGGTCTTCGTCCTGCCATTCGTTAATAAAAGTATTAAGTGCCTGCTCTGCTTCATTTTTCATTTTTGGCCCGCTCTGTTTTTGTGTTTAGTAGTTGTTAGGTGTTAGGTTTTTCTTATTGCTAATCTTAACTCGAAAAGAAGTGAAGGGCAAAAAGAACTTACCGTTCTTCTTTTATTGTAAGATTTTATTTTTGCGCTAGTATGGATACATCGTGGTGCCTCTTTGTCGCTGAGGTGCTCCTGTTACCAAACTTTTTATGGGCTGATGTATGGGGTTTTGTCGCCAGTTTTTTCATTTAAGTGTGACCTGTTGGCTTCTTTTTCTCACGGGCTGTGCATCGGACTGTGTGAAAGGAAATTGTTCCGACGGTGAAGGGACACTTGTGCTTGAGTCTGGAGAACACCTGACAGGTGCCTGGAAACATGGGAAGTTAGACGGTTACGGCACCTTTACTAAGGGAAATGGTGACACCTATACCGGTGATTGGAGCAATGGTAAACGACAGGGAGAGGGCGTTGCTATCAGTGCAAGCGGTGATCGCTACGAAGGTCACTGGAGAGATGACAAAAAAGATGGAAAGGGCACATTGACTTTTGCCCATGGCGATAGATTTGAAGGGCATTGGGTGGCTGGCAGGAAGCAGGGGCCCGGACGCTGTTTGTATATAAACGGAGACATGTACGAGAGTGAGTGGCGTGCGGATGTGGATAACGGGAAGGGAACTTTTATTACAGCTGCAGGCGAACTGTGTATCAACTCCTGCATAAGTGGTGATTGTCAAAATGGCCATGGCGTATTTACCTGGAGAAATGGTGAACGCTATACCGGAGAGTGGAAAAGCGGGCGGAAAAATGGCAATGGTACTCTGGTCTTTGGCAACGGTGACCAGTATGCCGGTGAGTGGAAAGACAACAAAAGGCATGGGTATGGAAGCTTTCGGCAAAAAAATGGGACTAGCTACATAGGAACATGGGAAAATGGGCAATGGAACGGTCATGGTACATACCAGGGGAATGATGGCGGCCGCTTTGTCGGGGAATGGAAGAATAATAAAATGAATGGCCACGGCTCATACAGGATGTCCAACGGTAACCAATATGTTGGGAGTTGGAAAGATGGAGTGAAACATGGACGTGGAACCTTTATCTATCCCAGTGGTTTTAAATATGTCGGTGAGTGGAAGAATAATAAAATGATCAGAGTATATCCTCAA
>CAZDJE010000035.1:0-35569 GCA_964505715.1 uncultured Desulfocapsa sp.
CCATTTGTTATATGTTGAAATATTTGAGGTGCAAACTATTCTGACACATAGGGACGTATCCTTCTTAACTTTGTCATGCCTGATCTTGCGTGCTTCAAGCTCTGCTTGTTCAGACTCCTCTACGCGTCCTCGATTCTTACTTAGCAATCGTTTTCGAAGCTCCTCTATATGATCAGCAACTTTCTGATCACTCCATATTTGCAATGCTTCGGAATAGGATTGAATTGCCGCAGACAATTCATTATTTTGTTCGTGGCGATATCCTTTCGCAATAAGTTTATCAAATGTATCCCTCTGTTCTGCTTTTCTAGATTCTTCCCTGCGGTCTTGTTCTCTCTTTAAAAAGAGTTTGCGCAGTTCCTCTATATGATCAGTAATTTTCTTATCGCTTCGTATTTGCAATGCTCCAGAATAGGATTGAATTGCCAAAGCCAATTCACTATTTTGTTCATGGCGATACCCTTTCGCGATGAGTTTATCAAACGTATTCTTTTGTTCTTTATCGTGCAGTTGTTGCTGCCATGAGTTTTGCAATTTCAGAGCTTCTGCATGTTCAGGCTTTATTAACAACACTTCTCCGATCATGGTTAACGCAAGAATAAAATCTTTATTACTGGCAGCACTTTTTGATTTTTGCAATAATGAATTGAATTTTTTCTCAGCTCTGTTTTGATCTTGTTGCTGTTTCTTTAGCTGTTCAATATGGTCAGCCAGGGTTTGTGCATGACGGATTTGTAGTGCCTGTTGAAATGAGGATATTGCCTGGACTAAATCCTTTTGTTGCTCCGCAACATTTCCTTCTGTGACAAACCCGGCTCGTTTTTGTTTAAAAACAGCGTGCTCTTGTTGCCATTTTTGCAGAAGCTGAACAGCCCCCCTATTATCCGGATGAATCGTTATTGAATTTTTCGCCAATGAAATGGCAGCACTCCATTCTTTTTGGTTCCACATCTTTTTTGCCTGTTGCAGAAGAGCGGCTGCTTTATCCTTTAATTTTTCCTTGGCCGCGTCTTCTTTTCGTGCATCGACTAACTGCTGGAGCGTTTGTATATATTTTGAATATTTGTCATTAATACTGGCTGCAGCGGAAAGATTCTTCTCTGCCTCTTCAAACTTAGTCTGCTGTATTAAACTATCTGCCTTTTGAAGTTTGGCATCAATATTTTCTTTCTGCTTTAGTGTTATTTTCAGTGTTTGAGCGATCTTCTTATTGTTAGCAAACTGCTTACTGCCAACCTGCAATACGGCTATTGTCTCTTTTAATTGTCCATCCTCCCAGAAAGATTTCGCTTTTTCCAACAGTTGTTTAGCAAGTTTTTCCTCTTTCTCTTTTGCCTCAGCTGCTTTTTGGGCATTGTTTAACTGTTGCAGAATATTTTTGTATTGTTCATACTCTTCGCTGATACTCGCCGCACCCACAAGAACCTTCTCCGCCTCATCTAATTTTTCATTGGCAATTAAATCAACTACCTGTTTGAGTTTGGCATCAATATGTTCTTTTTGCTTAATTAAAATTTTGAGAGGGTTAGTTATTTTCTTATGATTGGAGACTTGTTCACTACCATTCTTCAAAACAGAAATGGCCTCTTCCAGATGCCCTCCATTCCAAAGATTCTCGACCTTCTTCAATAGTTGGGTCATCCACTTGCTTTTTGCATCCGCTAATTGCTGAAGTGTTTGTTTATATTTTATATACTTATCATTAATTGTTGCTGCCGCAGAAAGAACTTTTTCTGCATCTTTGAACGTATCCAGCTGTATCAAATCCACAGCCTGTTGTAACTTGTCATCAAATTGCTGTTTCTGCTTTTGCATTCCCTGTAATACTTTACTAATCTCCACGTCTTTACCAACAATCTTTTGAGCTTTGACAACCTGGGAAATAGCCTCCTGCAATTTTCCCTGTTCCCATAATGCACGACCATTTTTCAGTAACTCTTTAGCTTTTTTCTGATCGGAAGCTTTCTCTTTAGCAACATCAAGATCTCGTTGAGAAATGGAAACTGTAAAAGTTCCTGTTCCTTTGCCAAGGACAATATTATTCTTATCAGTTACTTGAACGAGCAGCTGATAAGAATTTTTCTTATGTGCATTCAAGCCAGTGTTGGCACTATAGGGCGCCGAAACAGTGCAGCCATCAGGACTTGCAGACCAATGATAATTCACTTTGCCAGGCGGCTTTGGTGATAATGTGCTTTGAACATCAGCATGCTGAAATACTGCAACCCATTGAGGTTGATCAACTATTTCCCTCTTTTTTGGATCCCAGATGCGGGGAGGCGGGCCACGACGCTTAGGTTGACTGACGCTCACTTCATATTTTTGAGCAGTAACTGTTGCTGATTCATTGGCCAATTCTTGAAGATCATCTTCTTTTGCCAGGGCTCGTAAGGAAATGCTTACTGGTTGCGTATCCACAGCTATAAAAGAATAGCTTTGACCATCTGCAGATGGTGAACCTTTCTTAATATTCCCTTTACTTTCCCAGACAAAACGCATCAGTTTCGGATCAATTTTTTGTTTTATCGCTGCCTTGACAGTTACTTCCTCTCCAACCATAGGTGATGCCGGATTACTACTTAACGTGATATCTAAACCTTGAACCGTAATCTCAACCTGTTTTGATTCAGCAATCTTTTTCATACCGGAGGAAGACTTTTGATATAAATCAACCCAGACCTTATATGTTCCTGGTGTATCAAAACTTGCAAAAGTTCCTCCTTCCGTTGTCTCAAAAGGATTGAACTTTACCTTAGGATGAGGCTGCCACTGGTATAAGTAGGATATATTTTCCCCCTTTTTATTCTCTATTTGTACTTTGGCATTGAGGGGTACATTCTCTCCCATTGTAACAGGGCCACGGGGATACTCTGTTACAATCACATCAACAGTACCAAACTTCAAAGATAGCATAGCCTTAGCAGACGTACCTCTTTTCCCTTTGCCTGTGACAGACACTGAAATTATTTTAACTCCAGGTTCATCAGACGTTACCAAGGCAACCCCACCATCAGCGGAATCATGTCCATGCCAGGTGTATTCCAAAGGTACAGTGAAGAGGAGATCTGATGGGGAATTGTCAACGCATGCCAAAATTTTAACAGTTTCTCCTAGCTGCAAAACTGATTTAGCTGGTTGCGTAACAAGTCTCAAATGCAGGGAGGTGGCTTTTTCTATGGTTTCTGGAGTCTTTGGCGTATCCGGGCGACTATCCCCTGACGCAGGGGTCGTGGGTTCAATAGAGCTACCTGGTCCGGGTGGAATATCGGGTTCAGCAACAATGCTTAAACCATTTTTAGAAAGGTGGCCAGAGGGAGTTGGCGATTCATCTAGCTCAACTGGTCTTTTAGCTGAGTCAAGTTCATTTTCCGCATCAGTTTTGCCATTCTCAACATCAACAAGCACTGGACCGTTTTTCTTTCTTTGCTTTTCAGCGGCTTGTTTAACTAGCTTCCCAAATTCGTCATTGATGGTGTCGTCCGAATTCTGAAAGCAGCCTGGAGGATTCAAACTTGCGCTCTTTTGGGTTTGTTTAACACTTTTTTCTTTGGTTGTATCCTTTATACCAGCATGATCTGCTGTTGTGTCATCTGAAGGTATCGACGATTTAACATTTTCTTTTTTATTGTTCGAACCCACCTCTTTTGCAAGTTTTTCAAAAGGAGCCTTAGTATCTTTTTCGACAGTCACTAAAACATTATCTTTTGAAGAGTCTTTCTCAGAAGTCCTGCTTTGATTTTTGGCAGCAGCGTTATTCTCAGATAATATTGCTTGTTTATTTGCCTCTACTTGCTCAGCCTGTTGTCTGGATTGTATTTTTTTTATTAAATCCCGAGCCAATTTTTTGTCATTTTTGACCTCACCACGTATAAGCTTTATGACTTTTTTTGCCTCTTTTGGTGAAGCACCCAGTCTGCGCAGACGAATATAAATACCGTGATCTTGATGTGTAAGTTCAGCTTTTTCAAGTTCGTCTTTTAAACTATCAGCGTATCGTTCCCATATTATTTTTTCCTTTAAATCTGTTATGTGTTGTTTTTGTTGAGCTCCCAACGCATCTAGTGTATCAGCTGCCTCTCCCGCAATGCCTACCCAATCCTCATTGGTCATTTCCTGCGCTTTTCGTATAAGCCCTGGTGCTCCTATAAAGACAAATTTTCCGGCTCGTTTTAATTCGTGCCATAACCCCGCTGGTAATTTGACGACTATATTTCCAGCAGTTTCTGCCGTGGATATTAATCGTTCTACTACTGGTCCAATGTCACCAGGTGGAATAACAATACGTTTTGGTGGAACAGTAAAAGTAATATTTTTTTTATGTAACTCGCGCTGTTTTTTGTATAGTCCTTTTTCGTCACCTTCGAGAACAGCATCTATAATTTGTTCAATTTCTTTTTTATCTACACCATATTCCAGTAATTTTTTTGCAATTTGTATACACCGACCTTCGTCTTCTGTTCGCTGAGCCCTTTCAAGAATATTTTTGGTTTCTTCCCAATCCCCAATGCTTTGTTCTCTTTCCTCGGCAACTGCCACCGCCAGTGGGACAACTCCAAAACTTGATATCGCCACCACTTTATCTAATAATTGCTCTACCGGCATATCACCATTAATCACATCAACAATATCCTGGCCAAGGCTTAAACCGGAGGTAACCATTATTGCTGTGCCCATAACCTTCATAGCTTTACCCGCGATTTCTTTAGCACCTTGGGAACCACGTATGATTCTATTTTTTGTGCCATTGTATTCAATCGTATGAAGCTCTGCGGTAAGTTTTTTCGCGGCTTTAGCTCCATATTTACTTTCAACTTTTGCCACGAATTTCTTTTGGTCAGCTGGTGAGAGTTGACTTGCAAGCTTTGCTGATCGTCGAACAGTTTTGTTAAAACGGCTATTGTTTTTTCGTAATTGAGTTGTAACTTGTTTTGCCAGCTCAGGATCACCTAGTTTCTTTATTTTATCTATAAATTGCCCCTGTTGATCAGGTGGAAGCTGGCTGGCAATTTTTGCGGCTTTATCTATAAAACTTTTTCTTGCCGGGCCTTTGCTTTGGATAGCACCTTTAGCTTTGTTTAAGGCAGCGTCTGAGTTTGCCTGAGCAGTTAGATGATCATTCAGATTTGAACTAGCTATTGACTTGTTTTTGTTACTTTTAACAGAATTTTCTGCACTCATACCTTGTTTTTTCACGGAACGATCGGCTGCTTTTTCTGTAACAGATGGTTCTGATTTTACTGAAGCAGTTTTTCCCGAGATGGTACTTTCCTCAATAGCAGTTATTGATTTTAGCCGAGAACGATATTTTGCCTGTCGCTGCTGTGCAATTTTGAGTTCTGATGCTATATCGTCTAATTGCTTAGACGATAAATTTTTGGCACCTCTCATTTTATTTAATTTATTGATTTTTAATTTCTTTTTCTTTACAAAATCATTCATTTCATCCTGGTAGGCGCCAATCTCTTCAGGAGTTAGCTGTAACTTTGGTTTCTTGCCTTTTCCCCCTGACTTCCTATAGTTTTTCAACTCTTCTTTATGGATACGCATCTTATCTTCTGCGGTGGCGGCACCAGGCCGTGTGTAGGCATCATTGTTTAATTTGGCTACTTTCTTGAACTCAGCATCTGTCATACCTTTTGGGTTGGCCATTAAATCTGTGTCTAATTTTTTTGCATAATCTATTTTGGTAGTGCCAAGCTCCTCGTTCATAAGTTCATTGTATCGCGTACGAGCTTTTTTAATTTTCTCGTAACTCATTGGCTTGTCAGGATTAGCGTTTTCTAAAATAAAGTCAGAATCAGTAGCAGGTGTGGCCTTACCATCTGAAAGCTGGGATTTATTGTTACAGCCAGCAGCTTCTGCTGCTCTGTCAGCTACTCCTTTATTGAACTTCGCAAAATCTTTCTGCAACTTCTGGAAAACATCATCTTTAATCTTCCCACTTTCTGCCAATTTTTGGATTATGTCATTGTTTTTCCGTAGTGTGGACAAGGTGTTCTTATTGACAATACCCCCTTTTGCTTTAAAATCACTTATAGCTAAATCTAACTCATTGGCTCCAGCCGAAGTGAGAGATACCGCCCAAAAAAGAAAGGAGATGGCAGCGACAAAGAAAAAATGACGATAAAATATAGTATTGGAAGATGTCATAGTTGATTTTGACAGTATATTGATTCAGGCATCATAGCGTTGGAGCGATTCCCGCTCAGCTCTAGGCAATGCCGTCACGCGCAGCGGGACGGCATTTATTTTTTAAGTGGATTCGATTGTTGCCTTCGGATTTTCCCCATACTGGTTACTTTCTGGTTTGCCATCTAACATAAAGAGGACAACCAGTATAACTGGTCCAATTATTGGAATGAGTGCAAGTAATCCCCACCAACCACTTCGACCAGTGTCATGGAGCCGTCTCACCGCAACTGCCATACCTGGAATAAAAACAGCAAGCGCATAAACTGCAGTAAGAAGCCCACCTCCACCTTCAATACCAAAAGATCCTGTCGTGCCATCAATAATTCCTAGAACTGCACTAACAATTATATTGAACAGAAAAAAATACCAAAGCTCTTTGCGTCTGGCCCGTCCACTAAAAACTGCATAATTCTTTAGCACTTTAATATACCAATTCATTGTCTCTCCTTTCTTATTTTTTCTAACTTCGCCTTCCTTATAAAATTGAAGTTCCGTCACATGACTCATTAATTGTTATTTTCTAACATATTGTAATGTTTATAGGAAACCGTAAGATATTCAATTTCCAACATCCTCAATAAGTATCTCACTTATCTGCGAAGCAATCCATACATAAAAATTCATACGTGTTCCCGTTATCCTACTCATTGCATCGCTTCCCCAATCCTCCAGATACATACCAATTTTCGGAGTATCAATTTTAAGTTACAACGGTTGGGGGGGGGCTTGACTATAACTTTCATCCAGGAACACTGGCCTTCAGGTCTGTTTCCGTCCTCCATAACAAAGTTGGTATGACGGTGATTTCAAAAATGGCAAAGAGATAATGAGGGCATTATGGAATGATACAAAAACGGCAAGAAAATCAGATCTTACACGGGTACGTTCGTAGAAGGAAGTATAAAGGAGTGAAACACGAATGTCACTCCCTGCAGTACCAGAAGAACCTGTACCAGAACAACAAAAGCCAAAGGACAAAATAACTTGTTGTAACAATGGGAATATTGAATCATTTTTTGCTAAATACGATAAAATACAAATAGTGCCGGTAATTAGTAAATCAGAATCTCTCATATCTAGAAAAAATTACAGTTCATATTGAGAAAACAGCAGCAAATGATCCATTGGCAGTTGCACATAGTGCTTTTGGAAAACGTAGCATACGAAAAACAGAAATTCATAACAGTGTTTTTTTTTACTAGCCATTGAAGATCAGAAATTTATCGTTCTTGGGGCTGATGGTATAAATGATACAGTACCGGACAATTTCTGCCGGCATGACTTGGTTTAATCGTTATCTTGAAATGGATCTAGCAACTATTCTTGCTGAAACCCCTAGCAATTTTTGTATACGGAAAAGCGATATCCTATCATTTGACATGTGGGGACCTCATGGTATGGAGCCAACAGATTCCCAAACACCTCTGGCGTGCTTTAAAAAAAATATATATTGGGCCGAGATTATGACTCTGCTCAGCTTAAAATTCTAAAAAAATGGGCATCCTCTTAGATTTGGGTGAGTACCATTTTTTTTGATGTAACCAGCAAGGATTAGATATTGCAGCTTTTAAATCAAATAGGTAACTTGCTTATTGGATTAGCCAAGAAACGTAACTGTTACGTTTGACATAATACTCTACAATCAATAAGACTTGCATATTTTATGGAATTATTAAGACGCTTACTCCTCATTCTTTTTACCCTTGCAGCCGTTTCAACAATGGTTGCTCCTTCAGCTACACTATACAGTATTGCCAAACCTGATTTCCAGAGAGAACTAGATCGTCATCCATACTCCTGGAAGCATAAGAATCAATCTTTGGGCGACTATATAGCCGAAGAGACTAAGGACAGGGTGCTTGTTGTTACAGATGGTCAATGGATGGCAATAGCTGATGCAGTAGAGTCTCAGAGTAGAGGGTACATAAAGCCAGGAATGCCACAGCTCCAGAAGGTTATTCCTCATTTTGTATACCAGTTAAAAATGCTTTATCTTGTCTCTGATGCCGGGCAGGGTAATAATTATCGGAGAATTCGTCAGCTAACTCCAAGAGATTATAAGTTCAACGACGCCCCATACTTCTATAAACATCCATATAGTCCCTGGAGTCCGATTCTGTTAATAGCCGGGATCTTATGCTATATGCTTTTGCCACGGCATCGATTTACAAAAAATACTTTATGCTATGGAGCTGGCTTCAGTGCGGTGATTGGACCTGATATCGTGGCATTGATGATGGTAACGGGATTTTATGTTTTGGGACTGATGGTTGGGATGTCTGCGGCCGCAGGAGGAATTTTGACTCTTTTTTCGAGTAACCTTATTCTTATCACGATGGGCCTGTGGGCTTTTACACTGTTTGGCTTTTATATGTTCAGAATTGCTGCCCGTTATGCTGGATTGGGACTACATTGTTCGAATGGGTACCTTACTCGTTTTTCCCCAAGTGGCACAGAGCGCCTCTCTTTAGGGCAGATACGCTCAGCAGAGTTAGGGGCATGGAGCCCATCGAAATGGCTGATCAGATTTGGTTTTATTATCAGTATATTAAATTGGCGGGCCATGGGGCCTACGTTACTCAGTGCTTCTCGTAATGATCCTCAACTTGAAATCCATCTTGAGAGTGGAAAAGTGTGGAGGTTCACTCTAACCGGAGCACAAAATGTGGAACAGGTACTCTTGTGTCTAGAAAAAAATGGTGTCACTTTGGACTCTGCATTACGAAAAATGCTTTCCAAATATAAACAATAGTATGTAAATTTTTTCTGATTCCCCATAAAACCCAGCCACTATTTTAGGGGATGTGTCGGAACCCGCCCTTTCGGGCGATTGGGAGGGGAACGTTGTCCCGAACAATATCGTCCGCAGGGGCGGCCCCCCGCAATTATCCATATTTTCAGCATGTTACATGGTGTGTATATTTAACAGCTAAGTTTTGCACGTAATCAATATTTTTTTTGTTACGTGTTTCATTAGAAAAAGTACAAAGATAGCAGTATAGGTAGCATAATCAGATAAGATTCAGACTAAAAACACCCAATAATCCACAAGGAGATTTTGTGAAGTGCAACTAAAAATTTTTAAAATAGTACCAGATAAACGCATTGTGTTTCAATGTATAGCACTAGTTTCTTTCTGTTTTATTTGGGGAGGCTGTGTGAAGACAACCATAGATACAAATCCGCCTCCCAGTTCTTTACCGAGTGATGCAAACTCTCAATCCAATCTTTCACTCAGTGATGCCAGATTTAATAGAAATGTTCAGGTTATTCAGAATGAACTGATTCGCAAAGGATATAATCCTGGTCCTATCGACGGCATATTAGGGAGAAAGACAGAATCAGCCCTCAAGGCATTCCAAAAAGAGAACAATCATGAAGTAACTGGTCGTGCTGATGCAACAACTCAAAAACTTCTTCTGTCTGGTAAGGGAATTGCGTTCTCAAAGCCCGCTCAACAGGTACCAAAGGTAGAAGAACCAGTTTCGGTTCCACCACCTGTTCCAAATCTGACAGCTGAAGTAGAGGTAAAACAAGAACATGCCCCCCTTCAAATAGACGGGCTTGCCGTAAAAATGGGAACTGTTAACGAAGAGACATCAATTATGATGACTGCCTCAATCTTTAGTGATACCGTTATCGATGTATCTCCTGGAATAATAATTGAAATTTTGGGAAAGGAGAAAGATTTTATTGAAGTGCAGTATAAGGGGATGAAAGGGTATATCTACAGTGAGTACATAGATGTAAATGAGTGATACCGTAGTCACCACACGATATCTTTTTTATTACAAAGCTTGTGTCTAATACCCCTCCACTTGCGGTGGAATATTTTATTTTTTGTATCCTTTTGTACAGCTTATCCTAACATTACATTACCCTTCCAAGGGCTAATAAATAAACCCCACATTATTCCGGTTATTTTTTTGTTTTTTTTTGGGGGGGGAGGGGAAGATTGTGACATATTTCTCAGTGGTATAAAAGATGTAGCAAACGTTTCGTATAATAAAACATAGTAGTAATTATGACAAAAAGTATTCTGATTATGTATGAAACTCAGCCAACGTCACCTATTTGAGGCGTAATACGCTGATAAAGCATAAGAATTACAAGTGAGCAGATGTGTCATCCCCGCGGAGGCGGGGATCCAGTTTCGTGCCCCCCTCCCCTAGCTTCCCACCTCCGCGGGAATGACAGACAAAAATGGCTGAAAATTCAAATGTTAAGAGCAATAGTCGCAGGGTAATTATTAAGAAATATATGAAACTTGAGATATTTCCTGATTCTCAGATTCCAGAATACTTTGACGATTAATCCCTCAAGAAGTCAGAATCAGATAAAAAGCGGTAATTCTAAGTGAGAGCGACAAACAAATGACAGCGATTGGCAGCAAGAAGCTCAATTCCTTCCGATAATGTTCGGACTACTTTCGAAACTGATGTAATCAGCTGTTTAACGCCTCCTTTGCCGCCCGACCAAGTTGATTCATTGAATACGGTTTTTTGATAAATCCGCTAGCACCAAGTCGAAGTGTCGCCTTGACATCCTCACTTTCCGAAAACCCGCTGACAATGATTGCTTTTTGATTTGGATAGAGCTTAATTATTTCTTCATACGTTTGAAGTCCATTCATACCAGGTTCCATTAGCATGTCTAACAATAGCAAGTCGACCGGATTATTCTTAACACATTCTACAGCCAACTCACCTGAACTAACCGAGTCAACCTTGCACCCCATCGTTCGCAACATCTGGCTGGCTATATCTCTCAAATGCGGTTCGTCATCGACAACTAGAATATGCTCACTGAAATGATACCTTTCTTCTGCTTTATCATTCTTGACTTGAATAACTAATTTTTTTTCACTGACGGGGAAATAGAGTTGAAAGCAAGTTCCATTCTCGTCACTCTCTACAAGCACTTTTCCATTGTGATCCGCCATAGTGTTCCAGACTACTGTAAGACCGAGGCCAGTACCGCTTCTTCCCATTACCTTTTGGGTATAAAATGGCTCAAAGATATGCACCACATCAGTACTGGAAATACCGGAACCGGTATCTTGTATACTGAGCACGACATAACTACCTTCTTCGAGATTGTTATTTATGCTGTCCGCAGCAGTAATCTGAGTATTGTATGTAGAAACGGTAACTTCCCCACTTCCAGCAATGGCCTCAGCTGCATTTGTTACCAGATTCATAAGACACTTTTTTATATGTACAGGCGAACAAAGAAGCTCAGATTGTGTCGCTGTAAAATGCTGGTGACACGTTATATTTGGATGTAACGACTTAAGCTTTTCATATTCGGGAGAATCAAGGTATTCCTGAATTAATGAGTTGAGATCATGATGTTCTCTTACACTGGCAGCACCTCTAGCAACAGTAAGTAAATCTGCCACTACTGTCGCAGCTCTTTGCCCGGATTCACGGATAGCCTCAATTGGTCCTCTCAATTCGCTATCTTTTGGTAGATTATGCAATAACAACTCGGGATAACCAACGATCCCTGAAAGAATATTGTTCAGATCATGAGCAACTCCACCAGCCATAAGACCAATTGTTTCCATTCGTTTTGCTTTGTTCAGCTCTTCCTGCGTCTGTACTTTCTCATCAAGCAACACATTGGCACGATGTGCTATGATACGCAGTTCCTTAATTCGGAATCGATCAAGATCAATGTATTTTGTCTTGTCATCACTGCTTACAGCAACAAATAAGCTCAACTCTTCCAAGAGCCCCTTGAATAATTGACGGCCAATCAAAAATCCTATGACCAATACACCGAGTAAAAGAAGTAGCGTCGTCGTTATCTTGTTGCGTAACTCGTGGAAGAGTTCTTGCCGATACTCTAGCATTTTCTCATCAATGTCAGCTAAATATACGCCGCTTCCGATTACCCAGCCCCAATCCTTGACTGCCAGGACGTAGCTTATTTTTTTTGCAGGCATCCCTGTTTCGGGATCAATAGTTGCGGTATACTCCAGAAAAGCCCCTCCTGGTTGACGTCCGGTTCGATCAAGTTCTTGGACCACTTTTATTCCGTTAACAAGCTCCAACTCCCAGCGATTCACACCTACATTTTGGGTCTTAAGATGATTCAAGCAGAGACCGTCATGTGTGTGCGTGAATATATACCCCCTCGGGCCATGTCGAATTGTTGCAATCTGTTGAACAATTTCCTTCTGCAGCTGTTTGTTGGAATCAGAGACATATTCTCCTATGCCAATCACCCAATTGAAAGGCTTAAACAACTTCAGATGTGCAATCTTCTTCTGTCCTTTTTCCTGGTGATACTCTTCATCGACATCAGGTTTATTCCAATAATATGCAACAAAACCACCTTCCGGATTTGCTTTGGCAGTTTGGACAAAAGAACGGATGATTTTCTGCCCTTTAGTATCAGTTAATTCGATGTCATTTTTTCCTATGGATTTCTGTCGAAATGGATGTGCTATCAGGATATGGTCTGTGTCATGAATCCAAAAGTACCCGCGACCGTCAAAAAAGCGTATCGGCATTAAAGCCGTAATGATAAGTTGCTTAATTTCATTTTCTGTCAGACTGTCTTTATGCTTCTGATAAATCGCATTTGCTATACGCCATGCTGTTTCAGTCTGGTGCTTCAGGTTAATTTTTAGCTTTTCTTCAACACTGTTCTTTTGATATTCGATACTCTCAACTAGATCATGTATCAAAGCCTTTACTTCTGCTTTTCTTTCCGTAATCGCATCATCTCGTAGCGATTCCAAGGCATCTACATGGTGCGTATATTCACTTACTATCCAGAACGTACCAAGCACTCCAGTTGCCAGAAAAAGAACCGCAGCTATTGTTAGATAATATATTCTTCTAAAACTGTATGATTTTGACATATTAGGAGCCAAATATAGGCGTGGCGGCAACTATTTATTCCACCATGGTAGAATCAACAAAGGATACGAAGGGCCCATTTCAATCTTACGCTGCAAACTTTTCAACTTTCTTCTACAGTCTTTTGTATGATACATATTGGGAAATCAAGTAGGCACTAGCCATGTGCAAGGTCATTAGTACACGGATAAAGAAAAAGATCCCCTTCTTCCCTATCAGCTCAAATCTGAGCAGACCTTAATGCTCATACCCTTGAAATGATATCTCTTTAGTTGTCCCATCATCTTTTTGCAAAAACAGACCTTTTCCTGAACGAATCTCCCCAATCTTCACCAGAGTATCAGCATATCCTTCAAGTCGGTTTCTAAAATCCGTCTCTGCTCCATGTTTTACTGTGAAAACAAGTTCATAATCCTCACCTGCCCGTAGAATAAAATCCTCTCGCGCTGTTTCAAGCGTTGCGGCGGCAGGGATGAGTTCCGGGCTAAACGGGAGAGAAGCTTCCAGAATAGTCGCAGAGACTACAGATGCCTTGCAAATATGGGCAAGATCCGTGGCAATACCGTCAGAAATATCCTGCATCGCTGTGACCATTCCACTGCCTGCGAGCTGTAATCCAAGTTCTATCTGTGGTCTTGGATTGAGGTGGGCTGCAAGCAGAATATCCGCCCCTTTACTTGTTATCTTCTTTCCTGTTTCCAATTGTTCCATCAAAAGCTTTAAGCCGCACCCTGCTGATCCTAAAGGACCTGAAACCCACACCGTATCCCCCACTTCTGCAGTATTACGGTAGATTGCCCCTGTCTCTAAAGGTTCTCCAAGCACTGTAACCGTTAGTACCAGTTCCTTTGCTTGTACAGTGTCTCCACCGATTAAAACACAATCATATTCATCAAGAATCTCCAACACACCATCAAGCCAGTTGGAAATCCATTCCCATTGAATGTCAACGGGTAAACAAAGAGACAATAATATAAACCGGGGACGCCCTCCCATTGCAGCAATATCGCTTAAATTGACCGCAACTGATTTCCTGCCAAGCAGATGAGCTGGATGAAATAAACGATTAAAATGGATACCGTCGACCAGACTATCGGTTGATATCAAAAAAGATCCACTGGCAACAACCTCACAGCAATCATCCCCAATGGATTTCAACAGTCCTCTCTTAGATCCCGAAGATGCTTTTTGGATTTTTTCGATCAACCTTCGCTCGGACCAGGCTGCCACTATTTAACTCTTTTAAGGAAGGAGACTTTACTCTTTTGGCTAGTTTCCTCTTGTTTTGGCGGCGGGTTAAGAGGTGGCATGGAAATAGCAGGTGTCAGTTCAACTGCCTTTACAAAGCGCTCCTCCCCTCCCATGGTGAAAATCTCCATTCCAGTCATCTGAGCTGTCCGCAATGTCCATGTTATTTCCTGAGGTGGAACGGTTAAAAACGTCAAAGAAATGTGCCACCACTCATTTTTACGGCCAGTATCACGTTCGATATCGGTGACAAGTGCATACACCAACATTTGAGGTTCCTTGGCAACAATAAGCACCAGATCTCCAATATCCGTGGTTTCCTTAAAGGGGACAATTTCTTTTAATTCGGCAACAAGCTTTTCCATATTTTCAATCCATTTCTGCTGTCTTTTTTTACTGTATAATGGTGGTGGTGGACTCTAAAATAATGCTATCTTTTGTGATAATGGAGCGGGAACCAAGTTGGGTATACATGGCAATCCCATCGAGTAGTGGCAGAAGGAGCTCATTAACAAGGATATCTGCATTTTTGGCTGTTTCAGGCCCCTGAAGGACTGCCATACTTCCACCCCATACTGCTAGATCTTTTAGAGCATCTGCAAGCTTGGCAATATGAATATAGGTTGCCGAATTATTCTCTTTTAGTAAATCCCCCCCCACCTCTTTCATTGCAGGGCTATCAAGCAGATTTTTAACAGTACCAGCTCGAATGTCTATAATTTGTTTAATAAAATCGATGGAATTTGAAATGAGTAAATAATCATCAATCAGGGTGAAGGCTGGCTGCAATCCACTCTGTGGAGCTTCGCCCCAATAGGATATATCCTGTTTTTTATACTGCTTATTACTCACTGGAATATCTGAATTCTGGAGAAGGACATTAAAGACATCTATAAACTTAGCAGGTTTTCGCAACTGGATCATAACAGTCGCTTTAGGCAAAGGAATACCTTCACGATCTACATCTTCAACGATCAGGGAAAATTCACTGCCAATCATTGCAAGAAGTTCCTCAAGTTCCACTCCCGTACTATCACGCAACTCATGCCTCAGGATATCCAATGCCTCAGGCTGTTGCTGGGTCGCTCCCGATGAGTATAGTTCCCACATAAGCGGCAGATTTAAGGTGTTCGTCCAATAGTAAAAAAGAGCATCTGCGGGGACGAGTTGAAGAGTCTTATTAACACTGGGTTTCACCTCACACAAACGAGCGACTCTGCTATCAAGCTTTTCATGATCGAATAAAATTTCAATTTTATCTCTGACCTTTCCATTCTCATGCCAGGCGCCATAAGCCGCAGCGCCCCAACCGTCCCATTCATCAAGTAAGGCAAAGAATTCAATTCTCTCTTCTTCGGGAAGGATTTGCCCTATTGTTCGTCCCTGATCAACCAATACCGGTATTGACAAATAGGTAAAAAGTTTGCTTCCCTTAAAGTTTTGCCGCAATCGTAAAAAATCTTTATTGGTGGCAAGAGTATCTTTTTTATTGTCATAATAATCGAGACTTTTACGGACCAGACGCTCCTCAAACCCTGCAATAATCAATCCTTCAACGGTAGCTACGGATAAAGTATTAATTGCATCAATTTTATATCTGGTAATGGTATGGGCACCATATTGTGCAGTACTCTGAGCAATGTCTTTACTAAGAAAGGGAGCGAGCAGCTTCAGCATTTGAGTACTGTGCCTGGGCCTAGCAATAAGCAGTAGCCGTTCTTCAATAGCTTTTGCAGGATTATCTGCAGAAAAAGATTTTGCAGGAAAAACAGCTACGGAGAATTCCTTTCCTAAAAGCTCATTAAACCCTGGATCATGAAGGACATCGTTAATTTTTTGCCAGACTTCCTCAAGTTGAAGAATATCTTCTCCTGCATCACCAAGCTCGGTCCCGATCCATTTATAATCTATACGGGTTAGTGTTCTTCCAAGTCTACCGGTTAAAAATTCCTGATACATATCTGAAAAATCAAGTTGTTCTCCATAAAAAATAACATCGGATGGTAGACAGTCAGCTGCATCAATCTGCGTTCCTTGTTTACCTTTTAGAAAGAAAAACAGTCCAAAACCGCAAACTAACAGGAGCAGGATAATTCCAATTTTTTTCATAATTCCAATCTCTTAAATGCAATAAATTAAAAAACAACATTCCCATACCTTTAAGCCTATCACCTATAACTAGAAGAGAGAGTATCAGATACTGTAAAGTTGCTCAAGTTGTAATTAATCGACAACCCACAACAATCCTATTTTAACAAATAAATACAGAATGAAGTTTAACAGGAGGGCAGAAATGGAAGAATAACTATTCAATTCTGTAACTATTCAGCGAGGGCAATAAATGCCCCCTTAACTCTGAACGATAACTGTTTAGCAGGTATGCGCAGACTCTGGGTAAGCGCAGACTTCCAGGTAAGCGTAGACTCCAGGTAAGCGTAGACTCCGTACTGTGAATTCGTTTATTTTGGCCTCCGAAGTATAATAATGTTATTCGAGGAGGCTAAATTAAAAGAATAGGGAGTGCTGCTGACAAGTTACTCAATTCTTTGATAACGTTCCTTAATGGTCAACCAGACATTTTCCTGACGCTGAAACGAGTCAACCACATCGGGGTCAAGATGCTTCCCTCTCTCTTCGGCGATTATTTTTTTCACCTTTTCATGGGAGAAAGCCTCTTTATAGCATCGCTCACTGGTCATCGCATCGTAGATATCTGCTAGTGCCATGATCCTCGCACTCAGAGGAATGGCGTCCCCCTTTAAACCCTTAGGGTAACCGGTACCATCAAATCTTTCATGATGGTACATAGCAATATCACTGGCTGTTTTCAGGTAATGTGACCCGGATTTGGAAAAAATATCGAGAAGCATATTGCCACCGATCACCGAATGACTTTTCATGATTTGAAATTCTTCAATTGTCAGTTTCCCAGGTTTATGAAGAATATTATCTGGAATGGCTACCTTTCCAATATCATGAAGAGGAGCTACCTGGGCAATTTCTTCAACAAAAGAAGTGGTTAAGTTGAATTTCTTACACTTATCGAGCAGATCATTTGCCAACAAAGAAGTATAACGTTGTACTTTTTCAAGGTGATATCCCGTCTCCTCACTCCTATACTCAGACAGTTTGGCCATGGAAAAAATCAACTCATCCTGACTTTCCAGACGGAGCAAACGCACACCACTCTTTATCCGGAGTTGCAACTCCTCATTAAAGGCTGGTTTTGTAAGAAAATCATCCGCTCCGTCATTCAAGGCAGCAACAACTGAATACTTTGCCTCATGGGATGTAAGCACTATGATGTAAGTATATTTTGACTGTTCCTGCCGAATCCTGCGAATCAACTCAAAACCATCCATAAAAGGCATATCAAGATCCGTTACCACTAATCGGATATCAGGGTTTTTACCAAATAACTGTAAGGCTTCCAAACCATTACTTGCGGTTAAAACATTATATCCCTGCTGTTCCACCAGCATCCTGATCAGCATCAATTGCGCAGAATCATCATCGACAACTAAAATCGAAAGTTTTTGAGGAGAAAGTATTGTCATATCACTTACCATCACCCCTCTCGCTTATGAGTGACTCTACAGATCGAGTTAACTGGCTAAAAACAAAAGAATACTCTTTAACGTCATTCGTTTTAGCTGTTCTATGAAGGGTTTTTGCAAGTTCAATCTGCACATCAAGCCCAAGCCCCATAAGTGTCCCCTTAATCTTATGAGCCACGGATTCCATAACATCATTTTTATTCAATGCTATAGCCCGGGATGCTTCCTGTATGGATTTTTTCAAGGAACGTACTGATTCATCAAGAAGTTCAGTAAGCTGCTCTTCATCTAAAGGATATACCTGGGCCAGGTGCTCCCTGGCAAAAATACGGAGAGACTCTTCACCATTTTTATCCTCAGATAGACATCCATCATCCAGAGCCCTTGAAGCTTCACTGGATTGACCAGACGAGTTTGTGATTTTTTGAATAATACGATTTACTGTCTCACGGGTAAAAGGCTTAGCAAGAAATTCATCCATACCAACATGTTGGCATTGCCTTCGCGATTCATCGTCGAGATTTCCAGTCAAGGCAATAACCGGTATATGTCCGCCCAATAGGTCGTTTGTTTTCTGGCCCGTCCATTTTTCAAACAGCTCCGAACTGGCACCACTTTTTTCGCAATCACGTATAATTTTTGTTGCCTCCAATCCATCAAGAACAGGCATTTGCATATCCATAAAAATAATGTCAAATTTTTGTGTGGCAAGTTTTTGCAGAGCCACCTGACCATTGTCTGCTACAACGACTCTGTGTCCCTGACACTCGAGCAAAAGGCTTACAATTTTCTGATTAAAGATATCGTCATCAACCAATAGAACATCCAATTTCACTCTGGTTGAACTATCCAATATTTCACGGATAGTACTAAGAAATCCATTAGAATCCAGTGGCTTGGTCATGTATGCCGCAAAACCTTCATCGAGGCTCTGCTGTCTCCCCATGGTCTCACTGAAGCCTGTACAGAGAATCACTGGCATATCCGGTGTGATTGCCATAATCTTTTTACCAAGAAATTTCCCTGATAGATTTGGCATGGTCATATCGGTTATTACAAGGTTAAACTGCATGGGGTTTTTTCTAAAATGACGCAAGGCCTTAACACTATCAACAAAACTTACAACTGTGTAGCCCTGCAGTTGAAGCAGTTCGGATACAACATCGATAATATCCTGCTCATCATCAACCAGAAGAATTGTCTCATCTCCACCCGATACTTTAACTTCCTCCAAAGCACTTCGCGGTATAACTTCCTCCCCAGGAAGCAGTGGAAAGAAAATCCTGAAGCTGGTCCCCTTTCCTGGTTCACTATCGAGTGAGATATGCCCATCATGGTCCTGCACAATACCATGCACAACAGCAAGACCAAGCCCAGTTCCATCTTTATTTCTTTTCGTTGTGAAGTAGGGCTCAAAGATCATTTTTTGAGTGGCCTTATCCATTCCTGAACCTGTATCACTGATTTCAAGACGTAAATACTGCCCAGTCGGAAGATCAAAAGGAGATAGAAGTTCCGTTTCAGAAATTATGGTTTCTTGAAGAGTTATGCTCAAACAACCTCCGGTTACCTGCATAGCCTGATAACCATTGGTACACAGATTAAGTATAACCTGATGTATTTGCGTCGCATCAGCTAGGACAAGTCGTTCACAGTCAATATCTTGAACGATATCTATGGTTGTGGGGATAGTTGCCCGAAGAAGTTTTACAACTTCTTTTACAACCGTTGCTATCTTCAGAGGATACTTCTTCTGCTGTCCCCGTCGACCAATAGAAAGAATCTGCTCAACAAGATCTCTTGCCCTAAATGAGGCATCCAAGCCTGATTCGAGATATCTGTCTAATTTTTCAGGTATCAGATGGGCAGTTTGCGCAAGCTCAAAGTTTCCTATTATGGCAGCAAGTATATTGTTAAAATCATGTGCTATACCACCGGCAAGAGTTCCAATCGCCTCCATTTTCTGAGATTTCCGAAGAGCCTCTTCACTTTTCTTACGCTGGGAAATATCACTACTCACTCCAATAAGATATTTCTTTCCTTCATGCTTAAATAAACTTCCGTTAATGAGATAAGGAATTCGATCGCCATCCGTAGAAAATATATGCACTTCCATACTCATTGGTAACTGTGTATCAAACACATCTTTTATTGCAGCACTGAATTTTTTTCTATCCTCCGGGGCCACTCGATCTAGAAATTGATATCCGGTAACAGCGCTCTCTTCAATCCCAAGCTTCTCCCTGTATCTGTCATTATAAAGAATGGCCTTCAGCTTCTCATTATACACAACAAAAAGACCAGGCAGACTATTTATAATAGCATCTAAAAAGACTGTTTCACGCAGCAGTTGTTCCTCTGTTTGTTGCTGAATAAACACTCCATCCTTCAAGCGATGCCGCATCTCATTTAATGATGAAACAAAGCGATCCAGCTCGTCCTCACATCCGGGAGGGGATACTTTTCTATCCAGTTCCAGCTCCAGATCTAAAGTAGTAATTTCAAGATTTTCAGCAAACTTAGCGATTTTATTAATATGACGGTTATAATTCAGCAGAAAGAGGCCAAGTATAAAAGCACCCGACAAAAACAGAACAATCAATTCTGTAATCAGGCTTATAGGAACGTGTTCCCGCAGCCGGTCTCTTAAGAGATCCGGTAGTGCATAAATAGTTACGCTACCGAGATCTACGGATCGATCTCTAAATTTCTTAGAAAGGGAAAAACTGCTCTCAATTAGATCTTCACCGTTTTCCGGGATCGTTCCACTCTGAAATGTATCCCCGTAACTATTTGTGAGGAGAACTGCTATCACATCAGGGGATTGCGTGATACTTTCCAACTGAATATCAATCCCTTCCTGATCCATATTCCAGAGATTCTTAGTAAGAGAATCAGCATGACTCCCCTGTAATTCGAGAAGATTCTGACGAATATCATCAAGTTCATTATTATGGACAATCCAGAGCTGTAGTGCAGAGAGGATAAGGGCTACCAGAAGGGAAAAACCGATAACATACCCGACAATGCGAAAAAGAAGGGGGTACTGTTTTAGAAAGGGTACTGGCATCTATCTCTCATAAAGAAATTGGAACACAAAAAGGTTAGGCTTTTCTGTTCCAGATTCATCTGCAATGAAATTCGACTATTGGTAACTCTTCTATATGTATGAAGCGTTCCAGAACTTTTTTGGAAAAAGATTGCATACAAAACAAACGGGCAAATCTCTGAGGAAATCTATCTCACAAACATATTAAATCATTCCATGGAGGAGGAAGTCAAATTTAATCTGCTGTTGTCTAGCAAAGTTAAACCACTTTAAAACAGGCATACTAGCCCCGTGAGAACGATATCATTGTGGGCAACATTTAACTATTCAGTTAGTTGGAGGAAGGCTGTGTAGCCAACTGGTGAGCGATTGCACTGAAGGTGCCATCATGTCTTTTGATAGCAGAATTAAGACTTTGAAAAAAACAGTGTTAAGTCGATTGCCTGCCATTTTGTTTTATCTATACATTGCCTGTTCACTGATTTTTTTGTTCGATTGAGCCGAGAACGTATTCCTGAATGTTTACCGTTTACCGATGTTTTTTATCCGCTTCGTCGATACTGAACGGCCTCGGCAACGTGTGCCAATCCAAGTATTTCCTTGTTATCCATGTCAGCTATGGTTCTGGCGATTTTTAAAATGCGATGATATCCTCTAGCGGAAAGGCCAAGCTTTTCAACACTTCTCTGCAGCAGTTGCAAGGTCGCTTCATCAACCTTGCAATACATATCAATTTCACCAGGCCCCATTTGAGCATTACAATGCACAGTAGTGGTATTGGAATAGCGTTTTTCCTGTGTTTTTCTGCAAACATCCACCCGTTTTTTTATCTCAGCCGATGACTCCCCCTGCCGCTCCTTACTTATTTCATTAAATGGAATAGCTGCCACTTCAAGGTGAATATCAATCCGATCAAGAAGGGGCCCGGAAATCTTACTGCTATACCGCTGAATCTGCTGGGGCGTACAGGTGCACTCTCTTACCTTATCCCCATAATATCCGCAAGGACAAGGATTTGAGGCAACAACAAGCACAAACCTGGCTGGAAACTGCAGGGTTTTAGTCGCACGTGCAATTGAGACATCACCTGCTTCAAGGGGCTGTCTCAGTACTTCGAGGACATGTTTCTTAAATTCAGGGAGTTCATCAAGAAAGAGTACTCCATTATGCGCCAGGGATACTTCTCCGGGACGCGGGTCCTGTCCTCCGCCGATAAGCCCTGCATCTGAAATAGTATGATGCGGTGCCCGAAAAGGACGTGTTGTAATCAGTGGAATATCGGAACTGAGTTTACCTATAATAGAGTAAATCTTTGTAGTTTCAAGGGACTCATCAAAACTCATGGGAGGAAGAATCGTCGAAAAACGCCTTGTCAGCATCGTTTTTCCAGAGCCTGGAGGGCCTTTTAAAGCTATATTATGGCCACCCGATGCTGCAATTTCAAATGCTCTTTTTACATGTTCCTGACCCTTCACCTCGTTAAAATCATTAGTACCGCAATGGGCAGTACCAAACAGCTGATTTTCTTCAAGGACAGTGGGCTCTATAGATATTTTCCCGGCAAGAAATTCCACAGCCCGATGAAGACTGCTCACGGCTATAACATCTATCCCTCTCACAACGGCGGCTTCAATCTTATTTTCTTCAGGAACAATAATCCCCTTCAAACCACTCTTCTGTGCGCTCAACGCCACGGGGAGGACTCCTGGAACAGAGCGAACGAATCCATCGAGCGAGAGTTCGCCCAACACAGCGTATTGATCTAAAAGATCAGGAGAATACAACTCGGTTGCAGCTAAAATACCAAGTGCAATGGGAAGATCAAACCCGGCACCACCTTTTTTTATATCAGCCGGTGCCAGATTGACGGTTATTCGTTTGGCTGGAAAGTCGTAGCCGCAATTTTTAATTGCCGCCTTAACGCGTTCTTTACTTTCACGCACGGATCCATCGGGAAGTCCGACGGTTGTAAACATTGGTAGCCCAAGTGCTAAATCGACCTCAACCACCACAGGGAAGCCATCAACACCGAGTACCGCACCGCTAAGGATTTTAGCAAACATCGCTAAGCCATCCCTTGAGTAGAATTTTTTCAGTTCGGAGCATAAAGTTGCTGCATGGCTTCACTATACTCACCGTTTTTCCTATCGTAGATATAGAAAGGAGGACGCACATCCACGCCTTCACCTCCATTTTTAATTGCTTCAACTAACAGTAACCTAGCAGCCATGGAATCGCCTGGGTAGGAATACACAAGCTGTACTCTTTTAACCGTTAAATGATGTTTTGATAAAAGAGAAAGCAGCGTCCCCATACTTTCTGCGGGGTTTACCAGAACTACTTTGCCCTTGTTTTTAACGGCATTTGAAGCAGCTATAATAACTTCTTTCAAGGTACAGGCGACCAGATGTCTTGCGATCTCAGACTCTTTATTTGCCGATCTCCTGCCACTGCCAGCAGTATAAAAAGGCGGATTACAAACAACGGTGGAAAAAGATTCTGGAAGGAAATACTGCTGTAACTGACGCAAATTCCCCTCAACAACCTGCATTACATTTTGAAAACTATTTACTCGAATATTCTCGCGTATCAACTGAACGAGTCCTGACTGGAGCTCAAAGGCTGTAAGTTTTTGTATAAGCAACTCTGCCCGGTACAGAAGGATTAACCCAATTATGCCACAACCAGCGCCAAGATCAAGAATCTTTTCATCCCCGGTGCAACGGACAAAGTGAGCTAACAGCACAGGATCTACTGAAAAGCGATACCCTTTTCGATGCTGATGGCAGTGCAGCGCTCCATCAAAAAGTGTATCACAGCTCTTTTCCACATCACTCAAGTTGATCGACGTCTTCCCCTGAAATTTGTTGATTAAAAAGCAATCCTGTCATAATTTTGGGATAAAAGTATGTGGATTTATGCGGCATTATCAGGTTTTCATCGGCAACCCGCTTGACCTGTTTAACTTTGGTAGGATTCATGACAAAAAGTAGATGCGTTTTATCAGTATCGGTATTGCATTTTTTCACCGCATCGTCCATCGCCTCGTCAGGGTCACTAAAATAATGGATAAGATTTTCCTCTTCACAACGATGATGATCAAGTTCCAATGCCCCTTTAATAATCACATCTGAAAGAACAACCACATCAAGTTCCTGTAACTGAACAGGCTTATCCTGCAGCGACTCATAGGCTTCCGGTTTTGTGACAAGCAGAAAGCAACGATCTTCCCCCGGATGATACACCCCGAATGTTGTACGTTTATCAGTCATTTTATGCTCCTCTTCCTCCATTCTGGAAAAAACTTCGCAGAGCAATACTTCACGACTACCACCAACAATTTCCTCAATCTCAAAGAAACTAGATAATCGGTTTGTTAGCTCATCAACGAAAAGTTTTCCCGGCCAGTGCAAAAGGCGATGTGTGGGAAGAACTGACAGCCCCGGATCCTCCATGGGACAAAGATACATCATAATATGATTGGCAGGATCCTTATCTGAAAATTCCGGATTCCGTTCTTTCTCAAGCCTTCTATAGGAAAGCGCCGTTCGATATCTATGATGGCCATCGGCAATGTAAAGTGCTTTTTCCGTTAAAAAATCCTGCACCTGTCTAATGACAGCACCATCGATCACACGATAGAGGGAATGAACGCAGCCATCCCCGTCGGTGATACTTCCCATGGGTTTTTTTTCCTTGGACGCATCGAGCAGATTCAAAACGGTATTTTCTTCATCGCTATACAGTGAAAAAACCTGACTGAACTGCGCCTTTGTAGCATCAAGCAATCGCAAACGATCACTAATCACCGATTCAAATGTCTCTTCGTGCGGTTTCACCACTCCTTCTTCAAATTCAGCAAGACCAACAAGTGCGACCATACCTTTTCTAGTGAGCATTCTTCCGGAAGGATGCTTATACTTCACAGCATAAAGATATAATGCAGGCTGTTTATCACGGCGTAACACATCCTGATCGAGCCATTGCTGAAAGAGATTTGCAACGTCCTGATACCGGGTATCCGGCCCGACAGCTCCACCTGGATTCTTGGTAATATCAAGGCGGATCATGGAATAAGGGTTTTTAGCTGCATAGGATTCAACAGCATTTTCACTTATTACATCGTAGGGGGGAGTCACTATATCATTCAGATTACCAGCTTTCTCAACATTAAAAGATACGCCCATAAAGGGTGCGATAAAGGCCATATGTAGAAACTCCTTTTTTGCTGCAACAAATATTTATGAATACAAAATTATATGAATTTATTATTATGGTGCATACTTTAAGTTTAATGTAACTATTCAGCAAGGGCAACTCATTCCCCTTAATTCTGAACCGTAACTGTTTGGAAGTGCTTCAAATTCGTTTATTTTGGGCTCCAAAGCATACTAATGCTATTCGAGGAGGCTAAAATGGACGTAGTTGGAGTGCTGCTGAATAGTTACAGATTAATCTTAATTTAATAACACTTAACTGAATATATTTTCAAGGCTTGCGACCGTTTTTCTCCAATTTTCAGACAGAAAAACAGCGCAAAGGAGCATACACATGTACGACATTTTTATTGAAACTCATTTTGCCGGCGCTCATCATCTTCGAAACTATCCAGGGAACTGTGAACACCCCCATGGTCACAACTGGAAAATTAAAGTCACCGTCCGCGCCACTGCGATTGACGAACTCGGTATGGGAATTGATTTTAAAGTATTAAAAAAGATTGTTAATCTTGCAGTTGATGAACTTGACCACCGCGACCTTAACAAACTCCAGGCTTTTCAGGATAAAAATCCATCATCTGAGAACATTGCCGCCTTTCTCTTCGATACGCTGCAACCTGATCTGCAACATGACAGATACAAGCTGCACTGCGTGGAAGTCTGGGAAACAGACACATCCGGACTGATTTATTACGGGCCCGATGCTAGCTAAAATCAAAACTTCTGAAATATTCTTCTCCATACAGGGCGAATCCAGCTATGCCGGGCTCCCCTGTATCTTTGTCCGCCTGAGTGGTTGTAACCTCCGTTGCAGCTACTGCGATGCCAGTTACACCTGGGAGGAAGGTGAAGAATTTACCATTGATGAAATTCTGAAGGTTGTAGATTCCTATCCCTGCGATCTGGTCGAGGTTACGGGGGGAGAGCCACTTTTTCAGAAAAATTGCCCCGAACTACTCAACCGACTCGTTTTGTCGGGAAAAACAGTGCTTCTTGAAAGCAACGGTTCCATAACCATCGATGGCATACCGGATACGGTTACCGCGATCCTCGATGTCAAATGCCCAGATAGTGGATCAAAAGACAGTTTTCATCCAGATAACATCGGACTTATACAACAACGCATTGTTACAGTGCCAGGTTCCTGCGAACTTAAATTTGTACTGTCGACAAAAGATGATTATCTCTGGGCAAAGGATTTTATTCAGCAGCATAAACTTATCAATACCATCCCCATTCTTTTCTCTCCTGTTGCGAAAGGTGTCACGGCAAGAGACCTAGCCGAATGGATTATGAAAGATGGAATACAAGTACGTATTCAAATTCAACTTCATACAATACTCTGGCCCGATATAAGTCGTGGTGTATAACTGTGATTTTGGCCATTCAATTATATAGTTTATAAGGAACAACAAATAATGCAAAAGACAATTCCCGTTGATCAGGCCATTGGAATGGTCCTCCCGCACGATATTACAGAAATTGTGAAGGATAAATTTAAAGGCAGAGCGTTTAAAAAAGGGCATATTATCCGCAAACAAGATGTGGAGCATCTAAAACGACTCGGAAAAGAAAATGTTTTTGTTTTACAACTGGGGCCTGAAGAAATCCACGAGAATGAAGCGGCTGAGATACTCGCCAAGGCCCTTTCCGGCCCCGGTTCTATGCTTTCAGCAGAACCGGTTGAGGGGAAGATTGCAATTCATGCAAAATGTGACGGCCTGTTGAGAATCAATGAAGAGGCTCTTTATCAGTTTAACCTGCTTGGTGTTGTTATGTGCTCCACCCTGCAGACCAATACTCCTGTAAAAAAAGGGGAGAACATTGCAGCCACACGACTTATTCCACTTGTTTCCAATCGTGCTGTTGTGGCGCAGGCAGCAGACATCGCACACAATGCAGGCTCAATCATTGAAGTAAAAGAATTGCGCAAAGCCAAAGCCGGATTGATTATCACTGGAAATGAAGTATTTCATGGCAGGATTAAAGATAAATTTGAACAAGTGCTTCGGGATAAGCTTGCCAAGATAGGATCCGAGGTGCTATCCGTCACCTTTGCCCCCGATGACATTGAAATAATCGGGAAGGCCATTCAAGAGGCGATAGCAGGCGGTGCCGATCTAATTATCACTTCAGGCGGGATGTCCGTTGATCCCGATGATGTTACTCGAATGGGCATTGAACACGCAGGAGCCACGGACTGTTTTTACGGCACCCCGGTACTACCCGGTGCAATGTTTCTCAGTGGGCATATCGGTGATATTCCAGTACTTGGCCTACCGGCTTGCGGGATGTTTCATAATATCACCGTTTTTGATCTGATTTTACCGCGAATCCTTACCGGTGAGTCAATTGGCCGTGAAGAATTTGCACGAATGGGCCACGGCGGACTCTGCCGCAACTGTAAACGCTGCCAATATCCGGTATGCAATTTTGGTAAATAAATAAAATATTATGCAACAGAAAGACAAACTGGAACCGATCCATTGTAACATCACAGTAAAAGCAGAGGCTGTTGCCTGCCAACTCATTGCCGACACCAGTGGTTTGCCAAAGGAGCGCATAAAGCATGCCATGGCTAAAGGTGCCGTATGGCTCAAGCGGCCTGGATCCATGGACAGACGCCTACGCAAAGCAAAGTTTAAATTAAAACCGGATGATTTTATCCAGCTCTTTTATGATGCGGACGTCCTTTCCCAAACGCCACCTGAACCGAAATGTATCGCTGAGCATGAGGAGTATAGTGTCTGGTTTAAACCACCATGGCTTCTCAGTCAGGGAACCCGCTATGGGGACCACTGTTCCCTGCTTCGCTTGGCCCAAAAGAGCAATAAAGACATTGGGTTCGAACTGACCCATCGTCTTGACCGTGAAGCCTCAGGACTGCTGCTGCTTGCCCATAATCGTAACGCTGCAATGCAGTTCTCTAAACTCTTTCGGGAAGATGAAATTGAAAGGAGGTACTTTGCCGAAGTACAGGGACATCCGGACATCCCGAAAAAAGGGTTGATGCTGACAGAAGATCTTGATGAAAAATCCGCATATACGGAAGTCCTCAGTATCAATCCTGGAAAAACAGTATCAAACAGTATACTCGATATTCGACTGCACTCGGGAATATTACATCAGATACGAAGACATCTTGCTGACTTTGGGGTTCCGGTTGTAGGTGATCCCAAATATGGAGAGCAACAAAGAGGGTATTATGAACTTCACCTCTGTGCTTGGAAAATCAGCTTTCTCTCTCCCTTCAGCGAAAAGACCGTTTCCTACCAGGCACCACGTGAGATGCGGCCATCTTTTTTAACAAATATTAAGCCGTTAAGTTAGAATAATTGTACCTGTTTAGCAGGTAAGCGCAGACTCCGTACTTCAAATTCGTTTATTTGGGCCTCCGAATCATACGAAGACTATTCGAAGAGGCTAAAACGGACGTAGGTAGAGTGCTGCTGGATAGTTACGAAAATTATGCAATAAGGCGAAGTGCAAGATCTGCTGCTCTTTTTGAAGCACCGGGCGTCCCCATCTTCTGGCGGACACCTCTAAGGCCCTGCAGCATATCTTCACGCCTTTCACGATCAAAGAGTATATTCCCAAGCTCCTGTTCAATTCGCAGAGGATTTACCTCCTCCTGCAGGAGTTCCGGAACGATCTCTTTGCCGCCAATAAGATTCACCAGAGAGAAATACTTCAAGTCCTTATTTACCAGCAACTTTCCAATACGGTATGTAATATTTGAGAATTTATAGATCACCACCATCGGAGTATCAAGCAGGGCAAGTTCGAGTGTTACTGTACCTGATACCACCACGGCAACATCACAGGCAGCCATCATATCGTAGCGATTTTCTTTGATCAGCCGTATATCAAGTCCGCTACCATACTCATCCAATCCATTTTCCCGAATCTCAGCTTCACTGATGGTTGAGGCTACAGGAATAAGAAAAACCATCTTTTTTTGGGTAGTGTTCTGCTTTTGCAGATTTTGTGCAGTTTGTAACAGTGTGGGAAGAAGAGCTGCAATTTCCTTTTTCCTGGAACCGGGCAGCAACCCTATACAGAGACTATCAGCCTCAATATTTTTCATCCGGCAAAATTCTTCACGATCCATGGTACGAACGACACTGTCCAATAATGGATGACCAACATATTCCGCATCAAGTCCATGATTGCGAAAGAACTCCTCTTCAAATGGCAGAATCACTCCCACCGTATCTACTCTTTCCCTGATTGTCTTGACCCGACCGGGTCGCCAGGCCCACACCTGAGGTGTTATATAGTAAAAAACAGGAATGCCAAGTTTTTTTGCAAACTTGGCAAGCATAAGATTAAAATCGGGAAAATCAATCAAAATAAGAAGTGTAGGACGCTCTTCTTTCAGAGCATTTCTTAATATTTTTCTTGCTGCAAGTATATCAGGAAGGTGAGTGAAAACCTCAGCAATTCCAACGACGGCAATTTTTTTAGCCTCAAAGAGGACATCGACCCCGGCGGCAATAAGTTCCTTGCCACCCATTCCGGAAAAAGTAAGCTCCGAACGCATTGCATGCATAGCCCTAACCAGATTGGCACCATGCAGATCACCGGAGGCCTCTCCGGCAATGATCATAACGTTATTATTCATTTACCTTGCAGACATATCCTCGGCGTAGACCCCAAGTTTTTGATGATCTTTGATCTGTTCAATGACCTGAAGCGCAACATCAAGTGCCCTTCGCCCTTCATTTCCAGAAACAAGAGGAGCAGTACGATTTCTTACATTCTCAGCAAAATGCAGAATTTCAGAGTTTAACGCATCCCCTTCTGGAAATGAGCTCACCACAATATCCTGTTTGGGCATACCATTTTTCTGAAACTCGTTCTTTTTCAAATGCATGGTCATAACTTTACGATTGGCAAAATCTACATTGATAAAAGAACCGGGCTGAAAAATACGCATACGCCGAGTATTTGTTCTTGATATACGCGATACTGTGACATTTGCCGTAGCACCATTCTCAAAGATAAGTCTGGCGTTTGCAATATCAGTAGAATCGGTCACCACAGGGGCTCCGACGGTGTGAATGGTCTCAAGAGGAGATTTAATAATATTTAAAATAATATCAATGTCGTGGATCATCAGATCAAGAACAACATCCACATCCACTCCACGATTTTTGAAGGTGGAAATACGCTGTGACTCGATAAAAACCGGAACGGTGAGTGACGGTATCATCGCTTCCACTGCTGGGTTAAAACGCTCAAGATGTCCCACCTGTAATATAAGATCATTCTCGGCAGCTTTTTTTATTATCTCATCTGCTTCAGCAACTGTTGTCGTGATGGGTTTTTCCAGCAGCATGTCAACACCCGCTGTAATACAATCGAGCGCGACTGCGTAATGATAACTTGTTGGAACAACAACTGAAACAGCATCGACCTGCTTGAGTAATTCACGGTAATCGGTGAATGCAAGGCAATCATTCTCCTTGGCGATAGTTTCTGCAACATCGGAATCAATATCAGCAACACCAACAAGCTCCACATCTTTCATTGCCTTATATTTCTGGGCATGGAATTTGCCAAGATAGCCAACTCCGATAACACCTACTTTCATATTATTATATTCCTTTTTCACTACTCAAACACGGAAAAGCCGTGAATCATTAAATTCCGAGATATGCCTTCTGAATATCCTGATTTATCAGGAGATTTTCAGAACTGTCACTGATGGTAATCACACCGTTTTCAATAACATAGCCGCGATCTGCTACATGCAATGCCATATTAGCATTTTGTTCAACCAAAAAAATCGTTGTATTATGCTCTTTATTGATTTTTTTAACAATCTCAAAAATCTGCTTAATAAAAAGTGGCGCCAGCCCCATCGACGGTTCATCGAGCAGCAGAAGCTTCGGACGGGCCATCAGGGCTCGTGACATGGCAAGCATCTGCTGTTCACCACCACTTAACGTACCACCGTCCTGACCTTTTCTATCAGCCAGAATGGGAAAGAGGGAAAAGACATAATCAAGATCTGCTTTTATAGCTGCAGTGTCATTGCGTAAAAAAGCTCCCATGTCGAGATTTTCCTGAACGGTAAGTTGGGGAAAAATACGACGTCCCTCGGGAACCTGACAAATTCCTTTCGCTACAAGTTTTTCAGGAGAGAGTTTGTGTATGGGTTCGCCTTCAAACAAAATTTTACCGGACCGAACTGGAACAATGCCGGATATAGCCATCAGCGTCGTGGATTTACCAGCGCCATTGGCACCAATAAGGGTGATAATTTCACCGCTATTAATTTCAATATCAATATTATGCAGAACCTGAATATTACCATAGGCCGCATTTACATTTCGTAACTCAAGCATCAACATCCTCTCCAAGGTAAGCCTTAATCACAGCCGGGTTAGAACGTACCTCTTCGGGCGTGCCCTGCGCTATCTTTTTCCCATAATCCATGACAAAAATCCTATCAGACAGAGTCATCACCAATTTCATATCATGTTCAATAAGGAGAATGGAGTGTCCTTCCTTACAGATTTTGCGGATCAGGGTTACCAGCTCTTCGGTTTCCTGAGGATTCATACCGGCTGCAGGCTCATCGAGTAGAAGAAGAAAGGGTTCAGTGGCAAGAGCCCGTCCTATTTCAAGACGGCGTTGCGCACCATAGGGCAGATTTCTCGCCTCCTCATTCACCTGATGCTTCAAACCAACTATCTTGAGAAGATCATAGCTTGTCTCCAGTATTTCTTCTTCTTCCCGCCTAGTAGCTGCATCTCTAAAAATTGCCCCAAGAATAAGCGCCTTCGTTCGGCAATGTCTGCCTATCATAACATTTTCCAGTACACTCATTGTTGGAAAGAGACGAATATTCTGAAAGGTTCTAGCCATCCCAATTTTCGTTATCTTGTTGGGCTTCATACCATTCAACCTGGTCTCTTTGCCACTTTCAGGATTACGTAAATGAATATCACCTGAACTAGGGGTATAGATGCCGGTCAAGCAGTTAAAAAAGGTTGTTTTACCAGCACCGTTGGGACCAATAAGTGCTACAATCTCACCGGATCGAATATCAAGGTCAACATTATCAATGGCCTTGATACCGCCAAAGTTTTTGGTCAGTCCGGTTACTCTTAATATCTCTTCACTCATGGCTGACTCACTCACTTATGGTGGACTTATTTTTGATCTTATAGCTACGCCTGACATTGGATATAATGCCCTGCGGTTTAAAAATCATCATAGCAACCAGAATACCACCAAAAGCCAGCATCCTGTACTCAGAAAGAGAACGAAGATATTCAGGCATCAGGATGAGAATTAAAGCGCCAAAAATAACGCCTACGATGGACCCCATGCCTCCAAGAACAACAATGGAAAGAATAATAGCAGATTCCAGAAAGGAAAAACTAGCCGGACTGACAAAGGTCGTTTTGGTCGCAAAAAACACCCCCACAAGACCTGCCCAGAATGCACCGAGGCTAAAAGCAATAAGCTTGGTCTTAGTCTTATCTATGCCCATGGCCTGACAGGCAATTTCATCCTCTCGCAGCGCAAGCCATGCCCTGCCAAGACGAGAATTCTGTAACCTGTTGACCACAAAAATTGTAAAAATAACCAAAGCGACCACAAGGTAATAAATATAATGAATCTGTCCTTCAAAGGTCATCTCCATTCCAAAGAAAGAGGGTCTTGGAATATTGGAGATACCACTTGGTCCGTTGGAGAACGCACTCCAGTTTTCCAGAACCAGCCGAATGATCTCCCCAAAGCCCAGGGTTACAATGGCCAGGTAATCACCACGAAGTCGCAAAACCGGAAAGCCAAGGAGGATCCCGAAAAGAGCGGCAAGGAGCCCGCCAATTGGAAGAACTGTCCAGAATCCCAGGCCAAAATGCATATTCAAGAGGGCATAACTGTAGGCGCCAACGGCATAAAAAGCGACATAGCCAAGATCTAGCAACCCGGCCACTCCAACCACAATATTCAATCCCAGTCCCAATACCACATACATAAGGGCCGTGATCATAATATTTGTCTGATAGGTGGAAAAGAGGGAGGGAAAAAGGAGGGCAAAGGTCAGTACGCCAAGACACAGCGGGTAAAGAAATCTTGGTTCTCTCAGTATACGCTGGACAAATGGTTCTGTAATGTCCCTGTTTGTGCTTTTTCTTAAATTGCGTCGTTCTTTGCGAAGAATCCAGACTTTTATCAAAATAGAGAGAACAAAACTGCCAATGGCAACAAAGGCCATATTATCCCAGCGCCAGATCACAATCCGATCAATGGGATCAACCTTGATCACCATAATAGGAAAGGTGAGAAAGGCAAACCAGAGCGAAATCAGTAGTGATCTTTTAAGTTCTTTTAAAGGAAACATAGTAATACCAAATTAAACTTTCTTGGTTTCTGCCTTTCCGAGCAGCCCTGAAGGTTTGAAGATAAGGATCAAAACCAGAAGTGAAAAAGCAAAGACATCTTCGTAATCCGAAGAGACATAGCCCGTTGCAAAAGCTTCCGTCAGTCCAAGGACCATACTCCCCAGTACCGCTCCAGGAATGGATCCAATTCCACCCAAAACCGCAGCAGTAAAAGCCTTAATCCCAGCAAGAAAACCTATATAGAAATTAATCTGCCCTATATGAGAGGCAATAAGCATACCACCAATGGCAGCAAGAGCTGAGCCGATGATAAAGGTAGCTGATATTACCCTGTCCACATTAATACCGACGAGAACAGCCATTGTTCTATCCTGCGCTGTTGCACGCATGGCCTTACCGATCTTGGTAAATTTAATTAGAAAAGTAAGCGCAAGCATGGACACTGCAGTGGTAATTAGAATCACAAGATCAGATGAGCCAACAATGTGGGCCACGGGTTCCATAAAGTCAAACTCGGGGATCAATGCTGGAAAGGGAAGAAAATCAGAGGTCTGAGCCAGGAGCACATAATTTTGCAGAAAAATAGACATACCGATGGCACTAATCAGAGGCGACAGCCTCGGAGCATGACGCAGAGGGCGATATGCTACTTTCTCAACAGTGTAGCCATAGGCACTGGACCAGACAGCCGCAGCAACACCTGCAATAACAATGATAGCTAGCAGAGGAAAGCCATAAATTGACAGAACGGTGGCGACAATAAAAGAGGTAAAAGCCCCAATCATGTATATCTCACCATGGGCAAAGTTGATCAGCCCGATAATACCGTAAACCATGGTATAGCCAAGAGCAATTAGACCATAAATAGAGCCCTTCGTTAAACCACTGAACAACAGTTCGATAAAATAATCCATAGCACTAAAAAGCTGGAGCAGCCAAACGCCAAGGCGCCGACTGCTCCAGAGACCCTAAGTTCATCTTGAAAGATTTATTGGACGACTACATACTGTCCATCTTTAACAACATACATGGAATAACGGGCTCCAACTGCATCACCTTTTTCATCAAAGTGAATCATGCCAATAGGAGTCTCCACATCTTCTGAATGGAGAACCTTTATTACAGCCGCCATATCGGTGGAACCAGCTTTTTCAATTGCATTAAGAAGGGCAGTAGCTGCGGAGTATGCGCCATCAAAGAAAGCACCTGGATCTTTCTTATATACTTTTTTATGTTCCGCTTTTGCTGCAGAGGCCATGGTACTTGATGAGTTGTCCTGAGGACCTGCGGCATACACGCCTTCTGCTGCAGCACCAGCCACCTTAATAAAAGTATCATCCTTAACACCATCATCGGAAACGAACTTCACTTTAAGACGTTTCTTTTTCATAATGGTAACGATTTTTGAAGCTTCGGGATGATAGCCACCAAAAATAACTACTTCAGCACCTGAGCGTTTGATTTTCTGAACAATCGCTGAGTAATCCATACCCTTTGGGGTAATTCCTTCAAAAAGAACAACTTCTGCTTTGCCACTCTCTTCAACTCTTTTCTTCGCGCCTTCTGCAAGAGGCTTTCCGTAGTCACCTTTGTCATGAATAATGGCAATTTTGGTAAACCCGAGATCATTCATAGCAAAGTCAGCCATGGCTGGAGCCTGTGCAGCATTAGGTGCAATGGTCCTGAAAAAGTTTGGATATTCAGTAAGATCATCGGATGTGGCTGAAGGAGACATTACAAGAATGTTTGCAGACTTATAAATCGGCATAGCAGCTTTGGTTGCGCCGGAACAGATATGCCCGATCACCACGTCAACGCCATCGGTAATCAGCTTGGTAGCAGTGTTAGTGGCAACCTCTGGACTACAGACATCATCTTCAATCAGCAATTCAACTTTTTTGCCGTTAATACCACCTTTAGCATTATACTTGGCCACAACCAATTCAGCCGCCTTAATGGTAGGCAGACCATAAGAGGCAAGATCACCACTATGAGCACCGGCAACACCAAGTTTAATAGTATCACCAGCCATGCCTGCAACTGGCATTGCCAGAGCAAAACCTAA
>CAZDJE010000036.1:0-35507 GCA_964505715.1 uncultured Desulfocapsa sp.
CAAGTTAATTTTTGCAAATGATCCGATGAGGCGAAAAGTATGTTGACACCTACCGATACTGATAACTCTGAAGCACTACAGGGACAATCTCAAAACCTCACAAAAGAATCTCAAGAATTAATGAACATCTTTGGCGCTATTCTCCATAAGAGCCAATGATGTTTGTTTTTTTTATTCCGTTTTTCTTTTTGTAGTTTGTTTCGTATTTAAAATATTCGATATTCGATATTTATCTTTCGTTTTTAAACCTTCACCAAATAGAACAATATGACCCTATACCTACAAAACACCAACTATATTGATTCTCAAACACTTAAGATTAGCTCCTCCCATCTTGCAGTCGAAGAAGGTGCAACAGGCGATGTTACTCTAATCGATGTGATTCCTCCAGCAGGAGAGCGTAAAAAAGGTGATCAGATAATCGACTGCAAAGGCCGTTTTGTGACTCGTTCATTTGCTTGCGGGCATCATCATATCTATTCTGCTCTGTGTCGTGGGATGCCTGCACCACCACAAATTCCAACAAATTTTAGTGAAGTGCTTGAGTATATCTGGTGGCGGGTTGATAAACGACTCGATACGGATATGGTTGAGGCGAGTGCTCTTGCTGCTGCCCTGCAGATGGCTCGTCGGGGAGTCACTTTTTGTATCGACCATCATGCATCTCCCATGCATGTGAGTGGCAGTCTGGAAACCGTTGCCAGTGCATTTGAACGATGTGGGATAGGCCATCTTATGTGCCATGAGTCCTCCGATCGAAATGGAACTGAATGTGCGGAAAATAGTCTGGCCGAGCATGACTCCTATCTGGGTTCCGGCCGCCCTGGGCTTATCGGTCTGCACGCCTCTTTTACCGTGGGGGATGATCTCTTTGAGCGGTCCGTGGAGCTTGCCCGTAAATATAATACTGGGCTTCATATCCATGTTGCAGAAGGTCTTGCCGATGAAGTGCACTGTGAGAAAAATTATAATAAACGGGTTGCAGAACGGCTCCGTGACCTCGGAGGGCTTGAAAGTTCAAAAACAATTCTTGGCCACTGTGTACACTGTAATGATAATGAGCGAAGGATAATTGCAGATTCTCCGGTATGGGTTGTTTCAAATGTGGAATCAAACCAGAATAACAACGTGGGGCTTACCGATTACGACTGGCTGTCCAACGTAATGCTGGGAACGGACGGTATGCACAATGATATGCTCCGCTCTGCCAAGGCACACCATCTTGTCTGTTCCACCACGGGCGGTGTTGGTTATGATGAGGTGTATCGCCGTTTCCGTAATGTTCACAGCTATCTTTCTCAGTTTGAAGGAATCGGTGATGGCCTGAATAATCTTGTTATTCTGGACTACGATACTCCAACCGATGTCACCGCTGATAACTTTTATGGCCACTTTCTCTTTGGCTTGGAGGCGTGTCATGTGAGTACAGTTATTGCGCAGGGGCGAGTGATCGTGGAAGATCGTAAATCAACTCTTGTCGACGAAGAAGAAATACTTGCTTACGCATCTGAGCAGGGACAGAGACTTTGGGCTAAATTAAAAGAATAATTTAAGTTATGTGCACACTGGTAGCAAACGGTACGGTGGTGACGGCCACCGATATCCTTCAAGCGGATATTTTGATAGAAAAAGGGCGTATTGCTGCGATCGGGGAAGGGATATCTCGTACTGCCGTTGGGAAAATCATCGATGCAAGAGATTGCTATGTGATGCCTGGGGCTATTGACGTTCATACCCACCTGAATCTGCAAGTTGGAGATGAACAGGTAAGTGATGGCTTTTATGCCGGATCGGTTGCTGCAGCCTACGGCGGCACTACCTCTATTGTGGAGCATCCGGGTTTTGGACCCGTCGGCTGTCGTCTCAACCATCAAACCGATCTTTATCGTGAATTGGCTAAAGATGAGATGGTCATCGATTATGGTTTACACGGTGTCGTGCAGCATGTTGATGATTCCGTATTGACTGGGGTCAAAGAGCTGAATGCAGCAGGGATTGCAAGTATTAAGGTCTACCTGACCTATGGCGGACGTCTCGGTGATAAAGAGATTATTCAGGTGCTGAAGGCCACTCATGCAGCAGGTGGCTTAACGGCATTTCATGCGGAAAACCACGCAATAATCGATGAACTGACGCAGCAAATACGAAAAAATGGCGATATTACAAACCCTGCATCTCACCCCGAGAGCCGTCCCGATTATTCCGAGGCCGAAGCCATATACCGGCTTATTGCGCTCTCCCGGGCTGCAGGAAATGCACCACTCTATATTGTCCATCTTTCAACGGCTTTGGGGCTGGAAGTCATTCGAGAGGCAAGGAAACAGGGCGTTGAAGTTTTTGCAGAGACCTGTCCCCAATACCTGGCTCTCACCGAAAGCTGCTACCAGGAAGACAATGATAGGGGACTCCAGTATATTATGTCCCCTCCGCTTCGCAGGCAACAAGATTGTGATGCTTTATGGGAAGGCCTTGCAGATGGAACAATTGATGTGCTTGCCACCGACCATTGTTCCTTTTCTCTTGCACAAAAGTTGAGCCTGGGCAAAGAAGATATTTTTAGATCTCCTGGCGGAATACCAGGTGTTGAGAGTCGAGTTCCTCTGCTTTTTTCAGAGGGGGTGTTGAAGGGTCGTATTGATCTGAATCGTTTTGTACAGTTGGTTTCCACCAATCCTGCACGGATTATGGGACTTGCTCCGCAAAAGGGCAGCATTGCAGTTGGGATGGACGCTGATCTAATGATTCTTGATCCGACAGAAGAAAGAATTGTCAGCACAAAAAACCTGCATCAGCAGGTTGATTACACCCCTTTTGCAGGAATGCAGGTAAGGGGCTGGCCAAAAACTGTTCTCCTGCGCGGGAAAGTTCTTATCCATGATGGAAAATTTCTGGGTTCTAAGGGATCTGGACAGTATATCGAGCGAAAATGTAACAATTCAGAGAGGGCAATTAATTCCCCTTAACTCTGAACTGTAACTGTTTAGCAGGTAAGCGCAGACTCCGTGCTTCAAATTCGTTTGTTTTTGGCTCCGAAGCATACTAATGCTATTCGAGGAGGCTAAAATGGACGTAGTTGGAGTGCTGCTGAATAGTTAGGCGAAAGTTAATAATCTAGGAGTAAATAATAATGAAAAAAGATCTTTTTTTCTGTACGGATATTGATGTTCTTCTTCAATGGATACTTGGTGATCTGGAGGAGAGAAATGAAATATTCGGTATCGGCAAAGAACAGTTTTTTTGCCCCGATCTTTCCGACCCTTTTCGTATGCATCGTTACGGAGAACTACTGGAAACTCCCCTTGGTGCAGCATCCGGGCCCCATACTCAACTTGCCCAGAACATTGTTGTTGCCTGGCTCACCGGGAGCCGGTATATCGAACTGAAAACCATTCAGGTACTCGATGAACTGGATGTTACCAAACCCTGTATTGATATGACCGATGAGGGCTACAACTGCGAGTGGTCCCAGGAACTGAAACTTGATGAATCCTTCAATGAGTATTTAAACGGATTTATTCTTCTCTTTATCTTAAAGGATAAACTTGGGTTTGCAGGAGATGAGGCTGGCTTTATTTTTAATATGAGTGCCGGTTATGAGTTAAAAGGGATTCACAGTCCCGCGGTGCAGCGCTTTTTTGATCGTATGGAAGACTGCTCAAAGGAGCTTGCCGAAAAGATAGAAATGATCGCCCCCATTTATCCCAGGGTAAAAGAGCTAAATATTCCAAGCAAAATTTCAAATAATCTCACCATTTCCACCATGCACGGCTGTCCACCGGATGAGATTGAAAAGATTGCCCGTTATTTTATCGAAGAACGTGGCTATCACACCACCATCAAACTGAATCCCACCCTGCTTGGGCCGGAGCGTTTACGTGATATTCTGAATAATAAATTACAATTTGAGATAGATGTTCCCGATCTCGCCTTTGAGCATGATCTCAAATACCCGGATGCGATCAATCTGATCAACTCCCTGCTTGATTCTGCCAAAACAAAGGGCGTTGAGTTCAATATCAAACTGACCAATACCCTTGAAACCACCAATATTGATCAGGAACTGCCAAAGAGCGAGGCCATGTGCTATATGTCCGGCCGGGCGCTGCATCCCATCAGTATAAATCTTGCTGCCCGTCTTCAGGAAGATTTTGCCGGCAAGCTTGATCTCTCCTTCTGTGCAGGCGTTGATACCTTCAATGTTTTTGATACCCTGAGCTGTGGAATGGCACCCGTTACTGCCTGTACCGATCTCTTGAAACCCGGTGGGTATGCTCGGGTGAGCCAGTATGCCAGGACCGTGCTTGATGGAATGAAAGAAGTCGCAGCGGATTCGCTTGAGCAGTTGGTGTGTAACCGGGCGGGAATGAAGGATAGGGTTGCTGCGGCTGTGTCTAACTTGAAAAAATATGCTGTAGATGTGGTTGAGTCGGGGCATTATGGCAAGGATCTGTTTCCCTATCAAAATGTTAAAACAGGGCGTCGTCTGCTCAAATTTGACTGTGCCGGAGCACCATGTGTAACCAGTTGCGGAGCTGCTCAGGATGTACCGCGCTATATGGATTATACAGCCCGGGGTGACTTTGAAAATGCCTATAAAACCATTCTTGCAACCAATCCCTTCCCAAATGTTCAGGGTATGGTCTGTGATCAGCCCTGTCAGTATAAGTGTACCCGGCTGAATTATGACTCACCTCTGCTTATTCGGGAAATTAAACGCTTTATCGCGCAAAGTCAGGATAAGGATATTGGGCTTAACTGTCAGCCGGATAACGGGAAGAGTGTTGCGATTATCGGGGCCGGACCATCCGGGCTTTCTGCTGCCTTCTTCCTTGCTCTTGAGGGATTTCAGGTGGATATCTATGAATCCAAGGGGTTTGCTGGTGGTATGGCCTCTGATGCAATTCCTGCTTTTCGTCTTGATGATGAGAGTCTGCAAAAAGATATTGATCGCATTCTTGAACTTGGTGCCCGCCTCCATACCGAGGTGAATGTGGATAAGGAAAAGTTTACCGAACTGCGAAGCTCCCATGATTTTGTGTATATCGCAATCGGTGCCCAGCAAGGTTCCAGGCTACAAATTCCTGGTGCTGATGCCACGGGAGTCATTGATCATCTCGATTTCCTGAGTGAGGTGCGGCAGGATAAATCACCCGATATTGGAAGCAAAGTGATAATTATCGGGGGAGGCAATTCAGCTATGGATGCAGGCCGTACGGCAAAGCGACTGGTTGGAAGAGATGGCGAGGTCTCCATTGTGTACCGTCGTACCCGCAAACAGATGCCAGCCGACCATGTGGAAATTGTTGCAGTCATTGAAGAAGGTGTACGTGTTGTTGAGTTGGCCGCTCCAGAGACAGTTCTGGTCAAGAATGGGAAACTTGTTGGACTTGAAGTCGCCAGCATGAAGCTTGGTGCGCCCGATGATTCTGGCCGCCGTAGTCCCGTCAGGATCGAGGGGGATAATTATAGTATTGAAAGTGACACTATTATCGTCGCCATTGGTCAGCGAGTGAAACTTGATTTTCTTCCGGAAGGAGAACTGAGTGTTGATAGAAGATCTCTGCGCTCAAGTTTACCCTTCGTGCTTGCGGGAGGGGATGTTATTAATATTTCATCACTTATTAATGCTATCGGGCATGGCAGGCGGGCAGCATTGTCAATTGTTACCGCATCCGGATTGAAATCAAAAGTTCATATTGCCCCGGCCGATGACCGAAGGCTGAGTTTAAGCGAGTTGCAGAAACAAAATGCAACCCGCGTATTTGGCGCAAAGATTCAGGAATCGGCCCCGGATAAGCGTCTGAACTTTGATCTCTTTGTGGAGACCCTGAGTAAGGAAGAGGCGATGGCCGAGGCCTCTCGCTGTCTGCAGTGCGATCTTGTTTGCAATATCTGTGTGACGGTTTGTCCCAACAGGGCCAATGTTGCCCTGAAGGCCAGTCCCGTATCCTATCCGGAACAGCATGTTCAGGCGGATGGTTTTGTGAAGACCGTGAGGCGAATCAGGTTAACGCAAGCCTACCAGGTTATAAATATCCCGGACTTTTGCAACGAATGCGGCAACTGCCGGACCTTCTGTCCCACCAGTGGCGCACCCTACGTGGATAAACCCCATGTCCATCTTTCCGCCTCAAGCTTTGAGGCGCACGGCGAAGGCTTTTATATGGCTGGACCCGGGAGAATGGAAATTATGCAGGCTGGTAAAAAGGCAACACTCACCGCCGAGACTCACCTGTATACTTTTGAAGATGCGGAGCTAAAGCTTAGTCTTGCAAAAGATACTTTAGAGGTGCAAAGTATTGAGTTGAAAACTGAAGTTGCTTCTAGAAACCTGCGAGAAGTGGCAGAAGCTGCAATCTTAATGAATCTTTTAGATGGTAGGAGCCCTTTTAGTTGAATTATTCGATGAACAAACTTGCCAATTTGAAAATCATTATACGGGGTGGCGGAGACCTGGCAACGGGCGTCGCACTCAGGCTGTATCGCTCGGGCTTCAAACGCTTATTGCTCCTTGAAACTGAACATCCGCTAGCGGTCCGGCGATTGGTCTCTTTTTCAGAATCAATTAATAGTGGAAAGGTTTCTATTGAAGGGATAACGGCAAGGCGAATTGATGATGCGCAGTGGCTGCCGGATACTATTCCGGTTGTGATTGATCCGGCAGGTGAAAGTATCCAGGCGCTTCATCCAGATATTGTGATTGATGCTATTATTGCTAAGCGTAATCTTGGAACTGGAATTGATGATGCTGAGCTTGTTATCGGCCTTGGCCCGGGATTCACCGCTGGAAAAGACGTGAACTGTGTAATTGAAACCAAGCGGGGACATAATCTGGGCAGAGTCATTCACGATGGGCCGGCCGCGGCTGATACCGGAATCCCAGGAAATATTGGCGGCTACAGCAGTGAACGTTTATTGCGGGCGCCCAATACAGGAATATTTCTTACACGCTACGATATTGGTGATATTATAGAGAAGGGCGAATGTGTGGCAACGGTGGACGAAGCTCCGGTCTGTGCCAGTATTTCAGGGGTAGTGCGGGGGCTTTTACGATCCGGTATTTCTGTGGAAAAAGGGACAAAACTTGGAGATATCGACCCTCGTGGCCAGGCGGCGGCCTGCACTAGCGTATCGGATAAGGCTATGGCCGTTGGCGGTGGCGTACTTGAGGCAATATTGAATACATATAACCATCTATAGGAAAAGGCTCTCAGAGATCAAAATATTCCGGAGAACATATTTATGGATATGACTGAAGAAAATCTAACCCCAACAGAATCCGAGGTGGTTCCCTTCGATTCGGAGCTAATCTTTGGCCTTGAAGATAGACCTCCAGTTCTTATTGCTTTTTTTGCAGCCATGCAGCATATGCTTGCCAGTATTGTCGGCATTGTGACTCCCCCCATTATTATCAGTAATGCACTGGGACTCGATGTTTCCGATGCGTCCTATATTATCAGCATGACCCTGTTGGTCTCCGGTATTGCCACATTTATTCAGGCAAAACGGATTGGACCTGTGGGGTCCGGTCTGCTTGCCATGCAGGGTACAAGTTTTGCCTTTCTCGGGCCCATAATCGGGGCTGCCATTGCCGTGAAGAATCAGGCCGATGCCCATACTGCCCTCGCCGTGGTTTTTGGCTGTGTTATGGCCGGTTCCTTTATAGAGATGTTTATCAGTCGTTTTCTTCATTTAGCACAAAAAATTATTACTCCTGTCGTTACAGGCGTTGTGGTTACTCTGATTGGGCTCACCCTTATTAAAGTCGGTCTGGTAAGCATGGCTGGCGGCTTTTATGTGATGAATAATGTTCCCGATGCCTTTGCCAGTTTCCAGAATCTTGGTATCGCCTTTCTGGTGCTTACCATTATTGTGGTGCTGAATATGAGTGAAAATCAGTATCTGCGGATGTCATCCATCGTTATCGGTTTGAGTGTCGGCTATATTCTGGCTGCAGCCTTCGGGATGGTTCAATTTTCCAAACTGCAGGGGATGGATTTTTTCACGGTTCCTCAACCACTAAAGTATGGGATTGATTTTTCATGGGGCGCATTTATTGCCATCGGCCTTGTCTATGTGATTACTGCTATTGAATCCATCGGTGATCTCACCGCCACTTCCATGATATCGAAGCAACCGGTAACAGGAGATCTCTATATGAGTCGAATCAAAGGCGGTGTTCTGGCCGATGGTCTCAATTCATTCCTTGCTGGTTTATTTAATACTTTCCCCAATACTACTTTTAGTCAGAATAACGGTGTTATCCAGTTAACGGGGGTTGCCAGTCGTTATGTCGCTTATTTTATCGCTGGTATTCTTATTTTGATGGGGCTGTCTCCGGTGCTTGCCGGGGTTTTTCGTATTATGCCGGAACCGGTTCTTGGTGGTGCTACCATTCTTATGTTTGGTACGGTTGCAACCGCTGGTATAAAGATTCTTGCCACCCAGAAAATGGATAACCGCTCCACCCTGATCATTGCCGTGTCATTGGGGCTGGGGTTGGGAGTAACTATGGTTCCAGAAGTGTTGAAAAATGTTGCCCCATCTGAAATTAAAAATGTTTTCTCATCGGGCATTACAACGGGAGGACTGGCAGCGATTATTATGAATCTGTTGCTTCCTCATAAAAAGTAAGAAAAATAAGAGTGTTTATACAGAACAATTCAGTAATGGAGATCTGATTATGGCAGTTGGTCTATCACATATACGTAAGGATGTCAGAGCAAAGGTTACCGGTAAAACCCGTTATACCGATGATTTTAGTATGCCCGGGATGCTGCATGCAAAATACGTCAGAAGTCCCATTGCCCATGGTCTCGTGAAAAGCATCGATACGGCGGCGGCGTTGGCCATATCTGGTGTGGAGGCTATTTTTACCCACAAGGATGTCCCCAAAATTCTTTTTGCCACGGCGGGGCACCCTTTTTCCCTCGATCCCAATCATCAGGATGTGGCGGACAGGTTGTTGCTGACCGATCATGTTCGGTATCATGGTGATGAGGTGGCTATTGTTGTTGCCCGTGATCAGCTGACAGCGGCAAAGGCTGCAAAAGCTGTGCTTGTTGAGTATGAAGAGTTACCCGTATGTGTCACTTCCGAGGCAGCAATGGCGAAGGATGCTCCCGCTATTCATCCGGGTGGAAATATTATCAAGACCAGCACCTTTGAAATCGGTGGTACCATCAGTGAGGCTGAAGAAGAGACGGATGTCACCGTTGAAGGGACATTCTCCACTCCAATCATCCTTCATTGCCATCTGGAGAATCATACGGCATACGCCTATATGGATGATAATGATCATATTGTTATTGTCAGTTCCACCCAGATTCCGCATATCTGCCGGCGTATAGTCGGTCAGGCACTTGATATGCCATGGCCGAAGATTCGAGTTATCAAACCACATATTGGCGGTGGGTTTGGCAATAAACAGGATGTGGTTCTGGAGCCGATGGTTGCATTCCTTAGTACTCGATTAAACGGGGCCCCTGTTAAAATAGAACTTGATCGGGAGGAAGGCCTTGTTGCCACTCGTACTCGTCACTCCCAGAGTGTGACGGTCCGTGCCGGAGTCACAAATGCTGGAACCATACAATTTATTGATCTGAATGTGATTAGTAATACGGGGGCGTATGCTTCCCATGGCCATTCCATTCCCATGGCCGCGGGCTCAAAATTCTGCAACCTGTACCCGCGTTCTGTGTCAAAGTTTTCTGCAACAACCCATTACGGCAATATTCCTGCTGCCGGAGCTATGCGTGCCTACGGTTCTCCCCAATTATTTTTTGGTGTTGAAAGTGTGCTTGAAGAGGTTGCGCGCAAAATTGGTATGGATTCCGTCGATTTTCGTATCAAAAACTCGGCAAGAGCTGCAGATATCATTTCCAAAACAGGGAATATGGAACATTCCGTGGGCATGATAGAATGTCTGGAAAAAGGGCGTGAAGCCATAGGATGGAACGCAAAAAAAGAGGCGAATGCAAAGCAGAAGGGAAATATCCGCAGGGGACTCGGGGTCGCATCATTCAGCTACGGTTCCGGTACCTATCCCGCCTGTGTTGAGATCGCTGGTTGCCGGCTGGTACTGAATCAGGACGGAACGGTACATATGCAGATTGGAGCGACTGAAATTGGTCAGGGGTCCGATACCGCACTTGCCCAGATGGCCGCAGAAACGCTTGGTGTCGACTATGACTCTATCCATGTGGTTTCTGAGCAGGATACCGATGTGTCACCCTTTGATCCTGGTGCCTACGCCTCACGTCAAACCTATGTTGCAGCTCCAGCGGTGCACCAGGCCGCAAAAAAATTGAAGGCAAAGATTTTTGAGCATTGTCATCTAATGACAGGAGAGGATAGGGAAAACCTGGAGCTTGCGGCTGGAAAAATAGTTCGCCTTGATAAGCCACATGAAGTGGTGCTCGATCTGCATGATCTAGCGCTCGACAGTTATTATCATAAGGAACGCGGCGGACAGTTAAGCGCCGAGGTATCGAGTAAGACCTGCACCAATGCACCTAGTTATGGATGTACCTTTGTTGATCTTGAGGTGGATATTGAGATGTGTGCAGTGACCATTAAACAGATTATTAATGTTCATGATGCAGGGAAGATTATCCATCCACTCTCAGCGATGGGTCAGGTTCATGGCGGAATGGGTATGGGGGTAGGTATGGCCCTGTTTGAAGAACTGCTGGTTGATCCTGAAAGCGGCTGGATTTATAATGGAAATCTCCTAGATTATAAGATCCCTACCTGTATGGATATACCAGATCTTGAGGGGCTGTTTGTGGAAACATTTGATCCCACAAGCCCCTATGGGAATAAATCCCTGGGTGAGCCGCCCATTATTTCTCAGGGGCCTGCCATTCGTAATGCGATATGGGACGCAACCGGGGTGAAGATTAATGTCATGCCCATGACTCCTAAGGTGTTGTTTAAACATTTTAAGGCAGAGGGTCTTATTTAGGGGAAATCCGAATATCTAAATCTGAAATACGAAACAATAAAAGAAAAATATGCATGACAGAAACAGGTGCTTTTTCGATCCTGTTTGTCACTTTTGCTTATTGTCTTTTTTGAATTTGTTTCGAATTTCGTGCTTCGAATTTTGAATTTATATATGAGAGAGAGCGTAATATGTTTCCAATTGAAAAATACCATTTTGCAGAAAGCGTGAAGGATGCGGTTGACGCACTTGCTGCCGATGAAAAGGCAAAAATTATTGCTGGTGGTACCGATGTTTTGGTACGGCTTCATGGCGGTAGCAGTGACTATGAAGCTCTTGTTGATATTAATGGGTTGAATGAGTTAAGGGAAATTAGGATGGACGATGGAGGGAATATCTTTATCGGATCCCTTGCCACCTGTACTGAGATTATGGACCATGAGCTTATCAGGAGACATGTGCCCGTTATTACCGAATCCCTTGCTACCATCGGTGGCCCTCAGGTTCGGAACCGTGCCACCATGGGCGGGAATATCTGTAATGGTGCGGTGAGTGCCGATAGCGCCTGTGCGGCCCTTATCCATGAATTTGATCTTGTAATTGAGGGGCCTGATGGCGAACGGATAGAGTCCATTAACGGTTTTCATACGGGACCTGGACGGACCATCCTCCAAAAAGGAGATCTGTTGAAGTACTTTTGTGTGCGGCCGAAACATTATAAAGGCTTTGGCGCCTCCTACCATAAATATGCCATGCGCGGAGCCATGGATATTGCCACCATCGGCTGCGGTGCGGCTGTAAAGATGGATGGAGAAAAAATTGAAACACTGAAACTTGCTTTTACGGTAGCCGCCCCCACTCCCATTCGCTGCAAAAATGCAGAGGAAGCGATTGAAAATAAGGAACTCAGCGAAGAAACCCTGCAAACCATGATAGCTGCCCTTGAAGAGGATGTGAAGCCACGTGACTCCTGGCGGGCTGGCAAGGATTTCCGATTACACCTTATTCGAACTCTGGCCAAAAAAGTAACCCGGCAGGCAGTGGCAAATCAGGGAGGGACGCACTAATGCAAAGTATGAATATCAAACTGACGATTAATAGTAAAAAGTATGAGATTCCAGTCGATGTACGTACGTCTCTTATGGATCTGCTGCGAGAACTGGGCTACACCAGTGTGAAACATGGCTGTGGTGTGGGAGAATGTGGGGCTTGTACGGTGCTGGTGGATGATATTCCCATCGACTCCTGTCTTTATCTTGCAACCTGGGCGAATAATACCGAGATACGTACCACCGAGGGCGAGTGTCGGGATGGAAAGTTGTCTCCTGTTCAGGAGGCATATGTGGAAGAGGGAGCTGTCCAGTGCGGATTTTGTACTCCCGGCCTTATTATGACCACAACCTCCTTTCTGGAACAGAATAAGGGTAAAGAGCTTTCTCGTGAAGAGATCAAAAGAGGGCATGCAGGGAATCTTTGCCGTTGCACCGGCTATCAAACCATAATAAATGCGGTGGAGACGGCCAGTAAAAATGAGTAAAGCGGGACAGGCTACATCTGCTGTCAGGGGGCGATTTCTTGATGTTGCACAAGCCGTCGACAGTCCGTCTGAGCTCGAGGGGAGTATTCGTTTTCTTGAGGATGGTCTGTTGCTGTTGAATAATGGCCATATTGAATGGTTTGGAGAATGGCAAGCGGGAAAACAGAAAATCCCTGAGAATTGTACTATCCAGAGTTATTCTGATAAGCTGATAGTACCTGGATTTATTGATTCCCATACCCACTACCCGCAGGCTGAAATTATTGGGGCCTACGGAGAACAGTTGCTAGAGTGGCTTGAAAATTATGCCTTTCCTGCGGAAAAAAAGTATCAGGATAGGGCGTATGCTGCAAAAATGGCCGAGTTTTTTATCGACCAGTTGTTGCGGAATGGCACAACCACAGCTCTGGTCTTTTGTACGGTCCATCCCGAATCGGTGGAGGCACTCTTTACTGCGGCGGAAAAGCAAAACATGCGGCTTATAGCGGGAAAGGTCATGATGGATAGAAATGCACCCGACTATCTGCTTGATACCCCGCTAAGCAGTTACAGTGAAAGCAAAGAGCTGATTGAAAAATGGCATAAACGCGGGCGTCTACTCTATGCAATCACGCCTCGTTTTGCTCCAACGTCAACTCCTGAGCAGCTTGAGATGGCAGGGAAGTTGAAGCGTGAATTTCCGGATACCTACGTGCAGACGCATCTTTCGGAGAACCCGGATGAAATAGAGTGGGTTAAGGAACTCTTTTCAGAGCATGAAAACTATCTGGATGTGTATCATCATCACGGCCTTACCGGTTCCCGCAGTGTCTTTGCTCACTGTATCCACCTGGAAGAGAGGGAATGGGATTGTCTGCGGGAGAGTGATTCCACCATTGCCTTCTGTCCCACATCCAACCTCTTTCTTGGCAGCGGACTCTTTGATCTGAATCACGCCAGGGAAAAAAAAATATCGGTTGCCATGGCCTCGGATATTGGGGGCGGTACATCCTTTAATATGCTGCGGACATTGGGCGAAGCCTATAAAGTAATGCAGTTGCAAAAGCAAAAATTCTCAGCCTTTGAAGCATTTTATGCAGCAACCCTGGGTGGTGCTAGGGCGCTTTCACTTGACCACCTTCTTGGGAATTTTGATATTGGTAAGGAAGCGGACTTTGTGGTGCTTGATCCAGCGGCGACGATTTTGCAGGCCAAACGAACAGAACAATCTCAAAATATAGCTGACTTGTTGTTTAATCTCATTATACTCGGTGATGACAGAAGTATCTTTCACACTTATGTGAATGGCCAGCTTGTGTATAAAAGGAATAATGAATCAGAATAATCCAGGAAAACTATGACTGAAACACCACGTCTTCAATTAAAGGGGATGACCAAAATCTACCCGTCTGTTATTGCAAATGATTCCATTGATATGACAATTGCACCCGGAGAAATACATGCCGTCCTCGGTGAAAATGGTGCCGGTAAAAGTACACTGATGAAGGCGATTTATGGCGTTGTAAAACCGGATAGGGGGCAGATCCTATGGAATGGCGAGGTGGTTTCTATTCAAAATCCGGCACATGCAAGAAAGCTTGGTATCGGAATGGTGTTTCAACATTTTTCACTGTTTGAGACTCTGACTGTAACCGAAAATATTGCCCTTGCGATGGATGGTTACACCAGTATGGATTCTCTGGCCCGCCGTATCAAGGAAGTCTCGGAAGAGTATGGACTGCCACTTGATCCGGGGCGTCTGGTTCACTCCCTGTCCGTTGGGCTTCGCCAGAGGGTAGAAATAATCAGATGTCTCCTGCAGGAGCCCACACTACTGATTATGGATGAACCCACATCTGTTTTGACACCCCAGGCAGTTCGAAAGATGTTTGAAACATTGCGGCGTCTGGCCGCTGAAGGCTGCTCCATTCTCTATATCAGCCATAAACTCGATGAGATTATGGAGTTATGTCACAGCGCTACAATAATTCGAGGTGGCAAGGTTACAGGCTACGCAATTCCAGCAGATGAGTCACCCGCAAGCCTTGCCAGGATGATGATTGGCAAGGAACTGCCCGTCTGCTCCCAGGATAAACCGCATATTGATGGTGTGGAATGCCTTGGAGTGAGAAATCTTTCAAAGCCCTCATCGGTTCAATTTGGGACGGATCTCAAGGAAATTAGTCTCTCTGTGAATGGTGGCGAGATTCTTGGTGTCGCAGGTGTTTCAGGGAATGGTCAGCAGGAACTTCTTGCTCTTCTCAGTGGAGAAAAAGTGGTGGCCAAGAATGATAGCATTGTCATCTGTGGTGAAGCTGTCGGTCATTTAAATCCCGATGAGAGACGCAACAGAGGCATGGGATTTGTGCCGGAAGAGCGATTAGGAAGGGGGGCAGTACCTGGAATGTCACTGTCAAGCAATGCGATACTCACAGCTCATCGGCATGGAATGGTACAAAAAGGCTTACTGAAATATAACAAGGCCGCCGATTTTGCAAAAAAATGTATCAGTGACTTTGCAGTAAAGTGTGGCTCCAAGGATGATCCCATTACCAGCCTGTCCGGCGGCAATGTTCAGAAATACATTACCGGGCGGGAAATTCAGCAATCTCCAAAACTTCTGATTGTATCACAACCCACCTGGGGAGTAGACGTCGGGGCGGCGAACATTATCCGCCAGGCCATGATTGATCTACGGAACAATGGCTCGGCGGTACTTGTGGTGTCGGAAGAACTTGATGAACTCTTTGAAATATGCGATCGTCTTATTGTGATTGCCGAAGGCTGCGTCTCTGCCTCCGTGAATGTTACTGATACCACCAAAGAAGATATTGGAATAATGATGAGTGGAATGTTTCCCGGCGGCCCGGCTGAGGAAGATAGTACAGCTCAGGATGCAAGCGTAAATGAGGAGCAGCATGTTTGTTAGGATAGAACCACGACAGGAACCATCGAAGGCTATGAAATACATGTCTCCTCTGATTGCGGCAATCCTTATGCTGATCAGTGGACTTATTATTTTTACCCTGCTGGGGAAGGACCCTGTGGAGGCCTTTCATGCCTTTTTTGTCGAACCGATCAACGACATGTACGGTATTGGTGAGCTTTTTATTAAGGCCTCTCCTCTTATGCTGATTGGTACAGGACTCGCCATTGGATTCAGGGCAAGTATCTGGAATATCGGGGCCGAGGGACAGCTTGCCATCGGGGCCCTGTTTGGCGGTTATATCGCCATTGTTTTTAATGAGAGTAGCGGATTTTTTATCCTGCCGCTGATGATCCTTAGCGGAGCTGTCGGGGGGATGGCATGGGCATCGATCCCGGCATTTCTCAAAACAGTTTTTAATGCCAACGAGATTCTTGTCACCCTGATGTTGAACTATGTGGCGATTCTGCTTCTTGCCCTGCTGGTACATGGGCCTTTGAGAGATCCAGACGGATATGGTTTTCCCCAATCGGTTCTTTTTTCAGATTCTGCCATACTCCCTATCCTGATTGACGGGACACGGCTGCATTTCGGTGTTTTTATTGCACTTGCCGGGGTAGTGATTGGCTGGATATTTTTATTAAAAAGCTTTACGGGATTTCAGATGCAGGTGGCAGGTCTTGCCCAAAAGGCGGCATCGTACGCCGGTTTTGAATATAAGAAACTAATCTGGATTGGACTCCTGTCGGGTGGACTCACAGCAGGAATTGCAGGATGTCTCGAAATTGCAGGTCCCATCGGTCAACTGCTACCCTCCGTCTCACCGGGTTACGGCTACGCTGCAATCATTGTCGCCTTTGTCGGCAGGCTGCATCCCGGAGGAATCTTTCTCTCAAGCCTGCTGATGGCGCTTCTCTATCTAGGCGGGGAGTCGGGTCAGATGAACCTTGATCTACCCTCTGCGGTGACCGGAATCTTTCAGGGACTGCTCCTTTTTTATCTTCTTGCTGCAGATTTTCTTATTAATTACCGTTTACGCTTTAGTGCTCCGCAGCAGGAGGTCAACTAATGGATTTTGATATATTTATTCATATACTGATCGCAGCAATTGCAGCCGGGACTCCGTTTGTCTATGCGGCCCTTGGTGAGCTTATTACTGAAAAATCAGGGGTATTAAACCTTGGTGTTGAAGGGATGATGCTGGTTGGTGCCATTTCCGGCTTTATTGCCATGGCTAAAACCGGAAGTCTTTTGCTGGCTGTCCTTTTTGGGATGGGAGCAGGAGCACTTATGGCAGGAATATTTGCGTTTTTGACCCTGACCCTGATGGCGAATCAGGTCGCGAGTGGACTTGCTTTGACTATTTTCGGTGTCGGCTTAAGCGCCTTTCTTGGACTGGATTATACCAGTGTTGCGCTTGGTGGAATTCCTGAAATCCATATTCCCATCCTTGCCAATATTCCCGTTATCGGGCCGCTTTTCTTCTCCTTTGATATCCTTATTTATTGCTCCGGGGGGCTCTTTGTCGCGATTTCTTGGTTCCTATACAAGAGCAAGACAGGCCTTCTGCTCCGCGGAATAGGAGAGGCTCCGAGATCCGCCCATGCACTTGGGTATAATGTGATTAAAATAAGATATATTGCCGTGCTGTTTGGTGGTGCCATGGCAGGACTTGGCGGAGTGTATCTTTCGGTTGCTTATACACCCATGTGGGTGGAAGGGATGGTTGCAGGAAGGGGCTGGGTTTCTCTGGCACTCGTTGTCTTTGCCACCTGGAGACCGGCCAGGGTAATGCTGGGTGCCTACCTTTTTGGGGCGATCACTATTGCTCAGTTTCATGTTCAGGGCTTTGGTATTGATATCCCGGCACAGCTTTTGGCCATGCTTCCTTACGTAGCGACGATTGTGGTATTAGTATTTATTTCTAGAGATCAGAATACAATACGATTGAATTCACCGGCGGCGCTAGGTATAACCTACCACCCAGACAACCACTAAAAGTTCGTCAGCACCTCTGGTTTGTTCGGACAAGACCACCGATATAGTTAAAGCTATTATTGGTGGTCTTGTCCGAACAAACCAAAAGCACTGCCAAACTTTTAGTATTTTAAAATGATGATTTCCATTGAAACTCAGGGAACTGCATAATGGAACTGTAGGAGCTCGCCCCTGCGAGCGATTTTTCTGGTTTAGCAACCCTTTCTTCACCCGAACAAAGGGTACAAGCGCTCGAAGAAACGAGCTCCAAGAAGCAACAAAGCTGAGCTTGAGTGGTAATTAAGAAAAGAAATGTTGTTTAATGCATCATAAATTTTAAATAGGAGAAAGAAATGACTAGTATGAAGAAACAGGTTTTATCCGTTTTTATTCTGCTGGCGTGTGTGGCAGGATTTACCCTGTCCGCATCGGCGCAGGAGAAGCTGAAAGTTGGATTTGTCTATATTAGCCCCATTGGAGATGCGGGATGGACCTATCAGCATGATCTTGGACGGCTTGAGCTTGAGAAAAACCTTGGTGATAAAATTGTTACCAAATATATTGAAAGTGTTCCCGAAGGTCCCGAAGCGGAGCGTGTTATCAGAGATCTGGCAAAAAGTGGTCATGATCTTATTTTTACAACCTCATTTGGGTATATGAATCCTACCCTGAAAGTTGCTAAAATGTTTCCTGAAAAACGTTTTGAGCATTCCACAGGATACAAAACAGCTAAAAATGTCGGTACGTATATGTGTCGCTTTTATGAGGCCCGTTATCTCACCGGAATCGTAGCTGGTAAAATGACAAAATCCAATACCCTTGGTTATGTTGCAGCTTTCCCAATTCCTGAAGTAATCCGTGGTATTAACGCATTTACACTAGGCGCAAAATCCGTCAATCCCGATGTTCAGGTGAAGGTGATTTGGGTAAACTCATGGTTTGATCCGGGCAAAGAGCGTGAAGCAACGGAAGCACTGATCACTCAGGGCGCCGATGTTATCACCCATCATACCGATTCAACTGCACCAGTCCTCACTGCTGAAGAGAAGGGCGTGTATGCCATCGCCTATCATTCTGATATGTCCAAGTATGGTTCAAAAGCTCATCTTACAGCGGCAACACACGTCTATGGCGATTTTTATACAAAAACAACACAGGCGATGCTCGATAACACCTGGAAGCCAGAAGCTGTCTGGAGCGGTATAAAGGAAGGTTCCATCAAGCTGGCACCGATGAATCCTGCAGTACCTGCCGATGTTGTAGCACTTGTTGAAAAGACCACCAAAAATATTGCCGATGGCTCTTTTCATCCTTTCCAGGGTCCCATTAAGGACCAGAGCGGTAAGGTTGTTGTAGAAGCTGGGAAATCTCTCACTGACAAGGATCTTCTTGGCATGGGGTATTATGTTGAAGGTGTTCTTGGAAATATTCCGAAATAGTTTCTTTTTGACTAATTCGGTGTTTTCCAGATAAAAAAGGAGATGAGTTCTAAGAGGTTGTTGAAGAACTTATCTCCTTTTTCCGTTCAGTGTTGGAAAGAAAAATATGGATCACATTACAGAATTGAAATGCCTTATCTGCGGCAGGGGATATGCGCCTGCTGATATCGATTATATCTGTCCCGAGCATGATAACGATGGCATTGTGGATGTACGGTATGACTATGATCTGATCAAGAGTCGTATCGATAAGGAAACACTCCGGAACAACCACGATTATTCCATCTGGCGTTATAAACCACTGCTTCCAATTTCTGCAGATGCGATCGTGCCACCCCTTGCAATTGGCTGGACTCCACTCTATAAGGCACCCCGTCTTGCCGAGGCTTTGGGGTTACAGCAGCTGTGGGTGAAGGATGATGGACGCCTACCGACTGCTAGTTTTAAGGATAGAGCCAGTGCCATTGCAGTGGTGAAGGCGCGGGCGATCGGGGCTGAGATTATAACGACTGCTAGTACAGGCAATGCCGCTGCAGCTTTGAGTGGAATCTGTGCAAGTGTTGGCCAGAAAAATGTAATATTTGTGCCGGAATCGGCGCCAGAAGCTAAGATTGCTCAACTTTTGGTCTATAACTCCACGGTGATGCTGGTCAAAGGAAGTTACGACGATGCCTTTGAGCTCTGTCTTGAAGCTGCAGCCGAATATGGCTGGTACAACCGCAATACAGGCTATAACCCCTATATGACCGAGGGCAAGAAGACAGCTGCCTACGAGATTTGTGAACAGCTGAACTGGGAGGCACCGGATGTGATTCTGGTCTCCGTCGGTGATGGCTGTATTATCGGTGGTCTTCATAAGGGGCTCAAGGATCTGATGGCACTCGGTTGGATTGATCATATGCCGCGTCTTGTCGGGGTTCAGGCCGAGGGTAGCAACTTTATGTATGAGGCGTGGAAGAACGGTGAAGATATTCTGAGTAAAGCTCCAGTCTCAGGAATAACCGTGGCTGACAGCATCAGTGCGGGACTGCCACGGGATAGAATTAAGGCACTTGCAGCAGTGACCGAGACGGATGGTGCCTATATTGTTGTTAGTGACGATGAAATCCTGGCCGCGATTCCAGCCCTGGCACGGGGAGTAGCGGTGTTTGCAGAACCTGCGGGTGCTGCGGCTTATGCCGGGCTTGTGCGTGCAGTGGCGGATGGATTGGTCGATTCAGGTGAGCGAATCGTTGTCCTGAATACCGGGAATGGCTTGAAAGATATCAAGAGTAGTATGACGGCGGTGGGAATGGCTGGATCCGTTCCCTTTCATATTGAAGCAAGTTTTAAGGCTTTAAAACAGTGCATTGAAACGAGTAAAATTTCAGCAGGAAAGTAAAGGAGTCGTTGTGAGAAAATTAATCGATTTAACTATAGAAGATCCGGCCAAGCTTGAGAACGCAGTACAGCGCGCCCGGGAACAGAATATTATTATTCCAACCCTGAAACAGATGATCAATCCGGAACTGATCCCGGCTGCGATCACCAAAAAGCTTGAAGGTGTAGGCCTCTGGGATTTGAATCCTCTGAATCTGTTTCGTATCAACTGGCATAATGAAGCAAAAGAGAGTGGTGGGAAATTTGGCGGCACCAACTATCTGGTTCTTCCTAAAGAACTCACCGGAATTGATGCCCGCATCGTGATTTTGCTTGGTAAGTGGTTCCCCACCGGATCCCATAAGGTTGGTGCGGCCTATGCCTGCCTTGTTCCCCGTTTGGTTACCGGGCAGTTTGATCCAACGACTCAAAAAGCTGTGTGGCCAAGTACCGGTAACTACTGCCGTGGTGGTGCCTATGACTCCAATCTGCTGGCCTGTGATTCCATTGCTATTTTACCCGAGGGTATGAGTAAGGAACGTTTCGACTGGCTTGCCGATGTGGCTGGAGAAACAATTAAAACACCTGGATCCGAAAGTAATGTGAAGGAGATTTTTGATAAGTGCTGGGAGCTGCGTAACTCCGGTCAGGCCTTATCTATCTTTAATCAATTTGATGAATTTGGAAACTATCTGTGGCATTACGAGGTCACCAGTCGGGCCATGATGGAAGCACTGGATGAAACCATGGGGCCAAATGATCGCTTTCGGGCCACTGTCTCTAATACCGGTTCCGGTGGCACCATTGCCTGCGGGGATTTTATGAAAGAGCAGTTTCCGCTCTCTAAAATTGTAGCCAGTGAAGCACTGCAGTGTCCGACCCTGTTAAACAACGGCTTTGGGGCACATCGTATTGAAGGGATTGGTGATAAGCATGTTCCCTGGATACATAATGCTAAAAATACCGATGTGGTAACGGCCATTGATGATTGCGGCCCCATGGCGCTGATTCGCCTCTTTAATGAACCAGCTGGTAAGGAATATCTTGTTGCCCAGGGTGTTTCCGAAGAGTTGGTGAATGATCTGCATCTGCTTGGAATCTCAAGTATTGCCAATGTTCTTGCTGCTATTAAAACAGCGAAATACTACGAAATGGATGGCCAGGATGTGATGGTCACCATGGCGACTGATTCCATGGAAATGTACCAGAGCCGATTAACGGAGCTCACCGAGGAAGATGGTGAATTTACAAACGTTGATGCAGCCGCTTCTTTTCATCGCTATATGCTTGGTGAAACAACGGATAATATGCAGGAGCTAAATTACGTTGATCGCAAACGGATACACAACCTGAAGTATTTTACCTGGGTTGAGCAGCAAGGGAAAAGCCATGAAGAGATTCAGGCACAATGGTATGACTCGGATTACTGGAGTAGCATTCACCATTCAATGGAGAGTATTGATGATCTGATTGATTCCTTTAATGAGCGGACCGGACTGCTAAAGAAGCTGGGCTGAAAGTCATATGAAGACCTGGATAAAAAATCCACTCTCCATTCTGGTCGCAGAAACATGTGATGGGCGCGGTGGTCTAGTGATCGAGGGGAACAGGATAATAGAACTGCTTGGCGTTGGAGAAGAGCCATCGGGTGAGGTTGATCATGTTTTTGATGCCTCGGAACATGTTGTTATCCCGGGTCTTATCAATGGGCATCATCATTTTTATCAAACCCTTACCCGTGCCTGCCCAGCTGCTTTAAATAAGGAATTATTTCCGTGGCTAAAGAGCCTCTACCCCATCTGGGCAGGTCTTACCGAAGAGATGATTCATGTCTCAACACGACTTGCCGCAGTTGAGTTGTTGCTTTCCGGCTGTACTCTTGCGGCGGATCATCACTATATTTTCCCGGAGGCGGCGCGGGAAGCACTTGATATACAGGTGGATGCCATACGGGAAATTGGAATCCGGGCTACCCTGACACGCGGTTCTATGAGTCTTGGTGAGGATGATGGCGGGCTGCCGCCACGAAATACCATTCAGGCCGAGGATGCCATCCTTGGAGATTGCGAGCGTGTAATAGACACGTTCCATGATGCAACAGAGGGAGCCATGATTCAAGTGGCTCTTGCCCCCTGCTCGCCATTCAGTGTAACTGAAGATTTGATGAGACAAAGTGCTCAGCTTGCACGAGCTAAAAAGGTTCGTCTCCATACTCACCTGGCGGAAACAAATGATGAGACAAAGTTCTGCAAAGAACTTTTTGGGGTTCGTCCAGTCGATTATTTGGAACGGGTCGGCTGGCTGGAAGATGATGTGTGGCTGGCCCATGGTATTCATTTTAACCCCGAAGAAATTACAAGGCTTGGCCTAGCGGGTGTGGGTGTTTGCCACTGCCCGAGCTCCAATATGATTCTTGGCTCCGGCCAATGTCTTACCCGCGATCTGGAAGAAGCTGGCTGTCCCGTGGGGCTGGGCGTTGATGGATCCGCTTCCAATGACGGCTCCAATATGATTCAGGAGGTACGGCAGGCCTTGATGCTACAACGTTTGCGGTATGGCTCTTCAGAAGTTACTCATTTTGATGCTTTTCGCTGGGCGACCAAAGGTTCTGCAAACTGTCTTGGTAGAGCTGATGTCGGTGAGATCGCGCTCGGCAAGGAAGCGGATCTTGCACTGTTTAAACTCGATGAAACACGTTTCTCGGGTGCTGGCGATCCACTGGCTGCTCTTCTTCTATGCGGTGCTCACAGGGCTGATTATGTCATGGTTGCAGGAGAATGGAAGGTGGAAAAAGGAGAGCTGATCGGTGTCGATCTTCCAAGATTGCTGGAAGAACATGCCGCTGCAGCCAGGGAGCTGTTGAAATGATAGAAAGAGAAATTCTTGCGCAGCTACAACAGGGAAACAATGTTGCCCTGGTAACCATCATTGATAAGAGCGGTTCTGCTCCTCGCCTTCCAGGTTCCAAGATGTTTGTTGAGGTTGACGGTACCCTGCACGGGACTATTGGTGGCGGAAGTCTGGAGTTTAGCTGTCACGAAAATGCCACTCGGGTCGCGGGGGGTGCAACGCCTGTCCTGTGCGAATATGATATGAGGGGGAGTGGTTCCGATGGGGATGCCGATATGGTTTGCGGTGGTGTTCAGCATGTTCTAATTGAACGGCTTACTCCGGATATGGCTTCCATGTTTGAGGGTGCAGAAACCTGCTTTCTTGAGGGTGCAAAAGGAGCCTGGATAATCGACATTTCAGACTCTGAAAATCCCTTACGTTCCTTCGTTGATATACAGAATCAGAGTCCGCCGTTTGCAGGGGTGGATTTTAAAACTATCCTGCGAAACAGGAGTACCAAGCTGATTCAGGTTGAGGGAAAAACAGTTGTTGTTGATCCGCTTCCAAAGTCCGGTACCGTTGTTTTGATTGGAGGGGGGCATATTTCCAAAGAAGTTGCAAAACTTGCCTCCTATGTGGATTTTGAAGTAGTTGTGTGTGATGATCGTGCTCTGTTTTCCAACATGGATCGCTTTCCCATGGCGCAGTCTGCTCATGTTATTCAAGACTTTAAAAATCTCTTTCAAATCATTGGCCAGGGAGAGGAGTTTTATCTGCTGATAATGACTCGTGGCCACAGCTATGACAGGGATGCACTTGCTCAGGCCCTGCGGACACCAGCGCGGTATATTGGGATGATTGGGAGCAGGAGCAAAAGGAATATAACCTATTCCAAACTCCGTGATCAGGGCTTTAACGATTCTGACTTTGCTCGTGTTCATTGTCCTGTTGGACTTTCCATCGGTTCTGAAACGCCAAAGGAAATCGCAGTCAGTATTGTAGCCGAGTTGATTGCGGCACGTGCAGGAGCATTATAACCCCGTGGCAGTTATCTTCGATGCTCTGATCAGAGACAGTGACAGGGTTATTTCCATAGTGGGCGGCGGTGGCAAAACCTCGCTTCTCTTTCTGCTAGCCCATGCGTTTCAGAAGAAAGGGGCTCGAGTCGTTTCAACCACGACAACCCGTATTCTAAAACCTACTCCTCAGCAGAGTGCTGCTGTGCTCTTTGCTGAAGATGATGGCTTTCAGAAGAATGTACAGAAATCCCTTGTGCAATATGGACACATAACGGTTGCCAATACTCTGTTGGACTCGGGTGATAAACTTCAGGGATTGAGGTGTACCCAAGTGGAACAGCTTTTTAGCTTCCCTTGTGTTGAGCGAATACTTATCGAGGCAGATGGTGCGCGTAGGCTTTCCTTTAAAGCTCCCGGTGAGAATGAGCCCGTGGTTCCGCAAATAACAGATCTCTTTGTCGGTGTGATAGGTCTTGATATTATAGGAAAGCCACTCGATGATTCACATGTCTTCCGTGCCGGGCTGGTATCATCTCTGACGGGTTTGCCACTGGGAGATACCATCACACCTTTGACCGTGGCAACTCTTACTGTTCATACTAATGGCTTGTTGAAAGGCTGTCCTGAACAAGCACGCAGCACTGTTTTTCTGAATAAGACCGACTTCCCAGGTGGTGAAGCAAACGCGCTTGCAGTAATAGAGGCGGCCAAAAGGTTGAAAGGGGTAAAGCCTGACTTCTGGACCTGTGGCTCGATTCTTGAAAATCGGTGTGAGAGCTTCATTCCTGTCGCAGCAAACTAAATCATGGAAACCTTCCTGCTCGATCATGGGCTTCCGGCTCTCTTTTTACTCAGTCTTCTGGCGGCAACCCTGATTCCGCTGGGCTCGGAATGGCTTCTGGTTGCCCTTATACTACAAGGATTACCTGCCACACAGGTAGTTGCAATCGCCACTTTAGGTAATGTTCTTGGCGCCCTAATTACCTATGCTATTGGAATATGGGGTTCTGAGTTTTTTATGAACAAACTCTTGAGAGTGAATAAGAAACAGACGGCGAGGGCTATGAGGCTGTATCAGCGGTACGGGGCTGTATCCCTCCTCTTTGCCTGGGTTCCCATTATCGGTGATCCGCTATGCTTGGTGGCCGGGATTTTACGCCTGCATCCGGGACTCTTTCTTGTTTGTGTTTTCATTGGAAAACTTGGTCGTTATGCATTTATTGCTATGTTGGCTGATATGCATGTTTAGTTTGCCAGCGTTTTGTCTGATTGACTTCTCGGGTTGGATGAAGACAATAAATACATGGGGTACCATGACTACAATATTGTTTTAGTGTTGAGTGTTGTGGGCACAGGTGGAAAGTCTAATGTGGCCATTAGAAGCAAGTTGAGAAGTTGTTTAATAGTGTTTAATAAATAACAAACGTATTCTTAAAAAGCAGAGTCATTCATTTGATTCTGCCTTTTTTTTATAAATAATCCTCAAGGATTGCATAAATAGCAGGACGTTTTTCCCGTATTTCATCCGCACTCAAACCTTCAAGCGAATGAGGGTATTTGAGCCAGTCTGCAGTTTCATGTACAGTATAATCGGGTGCTTTCCCCGTCTGGTTACGGGACGGTTTGTAATAGGGGACGGCAACACGGATATCTTCGGGGGTATTGAGTCGCAATCTGTGTTCTAACTCTGCAATAATGGCTTCCACCGAGCGCCCTGTATCAAAAACATCATCCACAATTAGCAATCGATCACTATGCTGCAAATTTTTTACTAGGTAGTTGAGGCCATATAGTTTTATTTCACGTGTTTTATTATCAATGCCGCTATAGGAAGAAGTGCGGATAGCGATGTTGTCAGTCACTATCCCATGGAAAGCCAGAAATTCCTGCACGGCTATTCCTATGGGAACTCCTCCACGCCATATGGCAATGATAAAGGTGGGTCTGAAGCCGCTATCAAGAATTTGTCGGCCTAGTTTAAAGGAATCTTCCAATAAACCCTGAGCTGTGAGGTAGACTTTTTCCATGTGTAACCTTAAAGGTGATATTTGAAGGGATGGAATGTTCCCTTTGCTGGTAGTGATAATCTATTTTATATACAAGTAATGTTCTAAAAAGGGTATCGTAAAAGAAACTGGTTAATCCAGAAAAAAATTAATTCTTTAGGAAGTGCTCTGCATGGCGCAGGATAGATGAAAAAAATATTTCTTGATGAAGAGACTCTGATTCTTGATTCTTTCAAGCTTGGGGTGAAGGTTTTTGAAAGTGGGTTCCGTCCCACGTTTATAGTCGGATTGTGGCGTGGCGGAAGTTCCGTTGGCATTTACGTCCAGGAATGTCTGCAGACACTTGGGGTGGAGACCAATCATATCTCAGTTCGTACATCCTACTGTGGCGAGCCCTCTTATCAGGAGGCCGTTGCCTCAGCCGATGCTGAGATCAGGGTGCATGGTACCCAGTATCTGCTTGAGAACCTGAATGCCGATGATTCCCTGTTACTTGTTGATGACGTATTTAGTACCGGGAAGAGTATGGATGCTGTTATCGAACGCTTGAGTCGTCATTTAAAAAGAAATATGCCAGGAGATGTCAGGGTCGCGACCCTGTGGGACAGACCGTCCTTCAGGGAGACTGAAATAGATCCCGATTATTTCCAGTACAGTACCAGTGACTGGTTGGTCTTTCCCTATGAAATGAGTGGCCTGAGCATGGATGAAATCAGAGAACATAAACCTTTCCTCATACCATATCTGTCTGATTCGTGAGGAATACTGTATTAAAGAATGAGTATGTCGGAAGAAAAAAATCATGATGTTGCGGTAGTCGTCAATGAAATACAGTTGTAGCTGGCTGAGAGTCTGAGGATTGCCGCTGGCGGCTCTTTTGCTGTTTCTGGTCTGTCTGGAAGGATATCTTATTACGCATTCTATACGTCTTATGCATCATAATGATTACTGATCCACTTGTTGAGATCCAGGTATTAGGAAATTTCTGAATAGTTAAATTGATTGCTGTTTAAATATGTTTGTCTGCGAGGTGCTTCCATGTCAATATCGAAAGCTGTCCACATTTCTGTTGTAATATTAATGCTGTTATTGCTGAGTGTTCCTCAGCTCCACTCCGAAGAGCTGGGCAAATGGCCAAGAGATGTGAAGGTCTCTTCCGGTACCATCACTATTTATCAGCCTCAGGTTGAGTCTCTTACAGGGAATATTCTAAAGGGGAGAACGGCCGTTGCCTATAACGTACAGGGGAAGGATGAACCTGTGTTTGGTGCTGCCTGGTTCTCGGCTAAGGTGAATATCGACCGGGAAAATCGTCTGGTTCGTTTTGAGACCCTGACAATTACAGATACCCGTTTTCCTGAAAATAATAAAAAGGTGGAGGCCGAGTTTAAAGAGGCGGTGGAACAGGGGGTAAAGAAAGGCAATCTTACCTCTTCGCTCGATGAACTGACCACGGCCCTTGCCGCTGTTCAGCAGGAACAAAAGCAGGCGGCCAATCTGAACAATAAGCCTCCTGAAGTAATCTATATGGATAAGCCGGCGCTTCTTGTGGTTATCGATGGCAAGACCATGCTGCAGAAACTCGCGAACAGTGATATTCAATCCGTTGCTAACACCCCATACCCGCTCTTTTTTGAAAAGAAAAGTGGCAACTGGTTCCTGAATGCGGCCGATAAGGTCTGGTACAGTGCAAAGAGTGAAGATGGCCCATGGGCTTATACCGATAATACCCCTGCTGCTCTGGTGAAGATGGTTGCCGAGAAGGCTGCTGAGAGTGAAAAACAATCGCAAACATCCGATACTCAGATCAGCGTGATAAATGCACCTGCAATTGTAGTTGTCCATAAACCTACAGAACTTGTTGTTTCAGACGGTAAGGCGGAGTTTGCTCCCCTGATCGATGATCTTCTTGTCATGTCCAATACGGATTCCAACGTCTTTATGGATGTGAAGAGTCAACACTATTATTTGATTATCTCAGGGCGCTGGTACAAAGCATCATCCATGACTGACTCCTGGGAGTATGTTGCCGCAGATAAATTACCGGCCACCTTTGCTGAAATCCCCAAAACCTCAAAGTATGCAGATGTAAGGGCCTCCGTTGCTGGAACTGATGAAGCAAAAGAGGCGGTGATGGATGCTCAGATTCCGCAAACAGCTGCCGTTAAGAGAGGGCAGGTGGATATAAAGGTGACCTATGATGGAAAACCGGAATTTAAGGATATTGCAGATACTGACCTTCAGTTTGCAGTAAACTGTTCGGATACAGTGATCAAGGCCGGAAAACAATTTTATCTGGTAAAAGATGCCGTCTGGTATCTGTCAAGCTCTGCAACCGGATACTGGGTAGTGTCAGATCATGCACCTCCCGGGATTGGCAAAGTACCACCATCCAGTCCGGTCTATAATACAAAGTATGTGTATGTCTACGATTCCACACCCGATGTGGTCTATGTGGGCTATACACCAGGTTATGCGGGAAGTTATATCTATGGGCCAACCATAGTGTATGGTACCGGCTACTACTATAATCCCTGGGTTACTCCCTATTATTACTATCCACGCCCTGCAACTTGGGGTTTTGGTGTCTCCTATAATCCCTGGAGTGGATGGGGATTTGGGATGAGCTGGAGTTCGGGGCCTTTTCGCGTAGGATTCTATACCGGCGGCGGCTATCATGGTAGCTACTGGGGGGGACGTAGATACTATGGGCCAAGGGGCTATCGTAGATCCTATAACAATGTTCATATTAATAATGTGAATATTAACAGGAATCGCAATTATAATAACTTCTCCAATCACAATAATATCTATCGCAATAACTCCCAACGCGCGACTATTCAAAATACAGTTAACTCCAGATCTATCAGCCAGTCAGACCGACAGAATATTCAAAACAGAGTTTCTGCTAATAATGGTGGTGCAGGTCTTGGGGCAGCAGGAAATAGAGGTAATGTCAAAGCGAGGGAAGGTTCTGGTATTGGCGCAGCAGGCGGAGCAGCTTTAGGTGTCGCGGGAGGAGCAGCACTCGGATCTGCTGCCGTGAAAAATCGATCCAATAATGTTCTGGCTGATAGGGATGGAAATGTTCTGCGTAACAATAATGGCCAGTGGCAGGAACGCAGCAACGGGCAGTGGCAGAACAGAGCCAGCACACAAAAAGCAACAAGTACACAAAGAGCATCCACCGCACGTTCAAATGTTCAACAGCGTTCCACTGGATATAACAGAGCCTCCTCCGTTGATCGTCAGCAATATTCACGACAACGGGCGACTCAAAGGACACAAAGCCATAGCAGGCCCAGCAGGAGTTCTCAGCGTAGTGGTGGCAACAGAGGTGGCGGCGGACGACGTCGTTAGGCAATATATTGGATGTTCAGCAGAGAGCGTTGAAACGCAATCTGCTGAATGCAGTACTTATGCAAAGAAGTAGTATTGGTATCATGGATAACTCTTAGCAGGATTATGGGCCAGAGAAAACAGCTTATACGTGACCTTCTGCTGAAATCTATCTATGACCGTCGTGTAAACCAGGGAATGTGGCTGGCCTGTGCAACGGGCTCTCTAGGACTCTTTTTTTATCTGAGTCCCTGGCCAAAGCTCGCTGTCTATGCGATTCTGGCCATTTTTCCAACCCTGATGGCGGGCATTGATCAGCCAGGGCCCCATTTCTCCTCTCGCATGGTCCGTATTGATCTGCTCTTCTTTGCCGTTTCTCTTCTGGTCCTCTCCTTAGTCCATTCTTCTATTCCGCTTGTTGCTATATTTTTTCCCTTAATTTTTCTTCTGGCAATGTTTGCGGTTCGAGGCAATGGGAGTGGCAGGATTGGGACCGCTGCTATGATAGTGGCCACGCTCTCTTTAAGCTGGCCGGATAATCAGTCCCAACCATTCTGGATACTTCCCTTTCTTATAGGATTCGGTACTCTCTGGTATGGGGTAGCTGCAAGAGTATGGATGTTCTGGTGGGGCCACAGAATGCTGCGCGACCATGTTGCTCAGCTCTTTACTGAAATTGCGGATTATTACCGAATGAAGTCTCAATTGTTTCAGAAAGAGCCGTCAAAGGAAGAGTTTCGTGCGGTTTTTTCTCAGCAGGAGACTGTGTATGGTTTGATTAACCAGTGCAAAGTATATCTGAACCGGTTTGGTGAAGAAGCGTATAATCGTGAATTGCAGAGATTGGAAAAGGATTACTTCTTTGCTGTTGATCTGATGGAGTTACTACAAGCAAATAAGCACCGGGTTGATGAGATTCGTGATTTTATTCAGACAAACCAATTGGGCTCTCAATACTCAGATTTTGTGTTTTCTTTAGCTGTGGCACTCAAGCGAAAAGCATTTGCCGTGCGAACACGGCGACAGGTAGAGATAAAACTTGACGAACAAGTAACTGCTTTTGAAAATGATATTAAGGAGAATCGGGAGTTTAACCCGCTTCTTTCCCGCTCCCTTGCCATTCATTTTGATCTGATACGATCGCTTCTAGCAGGCCAGGGACCGGCGTTTCAGCGTTCACTCGGTGTTCCGGATCCTCCCCCCGGCTTTGTCGCGGCGTTACGGCCTCACCTGAATTTTAAATCTCCGGTTTTTCGTTATGCGCTCCGTTTAAGTGTTACTGTATGTGGTGGAATCCTTTTAGCGGGTGCTTTGAACCTGGAGAAAAGCTATTGGGTCATTCTCGCTATTTTACTCGTTATGCAGAGTGGATATCTGCTTACAAAAACACTGATTACGCAAAGAGTGCTTGGGACTTTGATCGGGGTGCTTCTAGGGCTTGGTATCATTTATCTACCTCTTGACGAGTCTCAACTTGTTCTAGTAATGGCAGCTCTTGCAATTTTTACATTCAGTATGGTTTTTATTCATAGAATTTGGTCTGTTATCGGTACGGCGGCACTCATTGTAGTGGCCTATCAGGTCATTTTTGAGCTTGGAGAAATGATGGTTTTTACCAGGGCTGTTGATACAGTTCTTGGCTGTGGACTTGCTTTTATTTCAAATATATTGCTCTGGCCCCAGTGGAATGGCGGCGGTATAAAGAGGCTTCTGAAGGAAACACTTGCTGCCCAAGAAGATATTTTAAGCATCTTGGTTCGTGCCCTGGCCGATCCGACAATCGGCTTTGAACAACTGACCAGAAGGCGTTTTAAACTCTATACGGCGCAGAATAATCTGCTGGCAAGTTATCAGCAGATGCTGCGGGAGCCGCACCATACCCAGCAATATGTGGATTCTCTTGAAAATGTTATAAGTCATTTTGTTGCAACTTCTGCGCATATAAATGGCCTACTTCCCATGACGAGAGTCAATGTGCCACTTACTTCCGATCTTACGAAACATCTGGAACGTTTGATTACCGTACTGTTTAATCGTTGCGACGAAGGGGAGAGCGGGAGCGGTGACATTATTCTCGAGGATGAACTGAAATGTGTTTATCATGAGATTGAAAATATGAAACAGAATGATGGTGAATCACAGCACTATGCCATTGTTCACCTTCTTGAACTGATTTTTGAACGTCTGAATGCAATTTTTGATGGACTGGATTTTTGTAAGAGAGCTACGGTGGAAAAACAGCAGACAGAAACCTAATCGCTTGTACTTATCCGGAATGCGACTCAGTATCCCGATCAATAATACTACGGAAATCGAAACTGCTCGGATTCTGAAAAACACGCAGTCCAAAGTGGGGGAGTGCAGCCAGAAGGTGGTCAAATATATCTGCCTGGATCGCTTCGTAGTTTGCCCAGGCCTGATCCTTGCTGAAAACATAAATCTCAAGCGGGAGGCCAGTCTCGCTCGGTTCTAACTGTCTGACCAGAAAAGTCATATTGGTGTGGATCATTGGATTGTTGCGCAAAAACTCCTGGGTATAGGCACGAAAAACACCGATATTGGTCTGGTTGCGACCATTAATCGGGGAGCTTGCTTCCACCTCATGGCGTTTGTTGTATTCCTTGATCTCTTTTTGTTTCGGGCGTAAATACTTCGTCAGAATGGTTATTGCACTAAGCTTCTCTATCTCTTCATCGGAGATAAAGTGAATGGTGGCAAGATCAATATTGATGGCTCGTTTAATCCGTCTGCCTCCCGATTCGCTCATCCCCCGCCAGTTTTTAAAGGAGTTGGAGATAAGGGCATAGGTCGGAATGGAGGTGATGGTTTTGTCCCAGTTTTGCACACGTACGCAGTGGATGGAGATATCAATAACATCACCATCTGCCCCATACTGCGCCATTTCAATCCAGTCCCCTATCCGTACCATATCCGTGGCAGAAAGTTGAATATGGGCCACGAATCCAAGAAGTGAGTCCTTAAAAATAAGTAGAATAATTGCTGTTAACCCACCGAGCAGACTCAGTAGGCCCCAGGGGGAACGTCCGGTGAGAATGGAGATAAGAAAGATTGCGCAGAAAATATAGGTGATAAGACGTGCGGCATCGGTGTAGCCGCGTATGGCGGCACTGCCCCTTTTTGAAAGCCTGCGGTAGATATCATTGAGAGAGCTGAGAAGTGCGCTGATACTAAGAGTGGCAACGATAACCACACTTGCCAGAAGCACACGGGACAGCAGCATGGAAAAAGTGGAGTCCGATTGGAGGAGAAGGTCTTTGCAGATATGGATAACGGACAGGGGTATAAACCAGCTGAGTTTGTGGAAAAATCTGTGTTCAATAAGCGGATCATCCCAGTGAAGCTGGTTTGTATGTATGATCTTAATAATGGTAGGCAGCAAGCTTCGTTGTACGATCCATGTTGCAATAATCGCAAGGGCTAAAATGCCAAGAGTGATGAGCGCAAGAGAGGCTGGCTCTGCAAAATTTTGGCCGAGGCCGAGTTGGAGCAGCCAATTGTTCAGAGTTTCATATGTCATAGGATATTGGGATGGTGTCAAATTGGCATTGGCGCAGGTCCGTTTGCAGCCAGTTACCTGTGAGTGGCGAGTCATGGCCGAGAAGGTATTTACACGTCTCTGTCGCCTGAATCGAGGCGATAAGGCTAACAGTCATGGGCAGGACCTTTGGTGTTGCTGCGGGGCCTTTTTGCTGCGTATAGAGCGTTTGTATCAGGGGGCTTGATGCCTGATCTATACCCGCCTGTCCATACCACTCCTTTACTGCACCGTGAATCATGGGGATATTCTGTTCCCGGCAGAGTTTTGAGAGTTCAATACGTGCTTCAGTGGAGTCGAGAGCATCGACTACGATATCTGCCGTATTGATTGAACTGCTATTAAAATGCCTGACCTGGGGAGTGCTTGTGAGTGCAGGATTAATGGTGAGCAATTCCTGGCTCACAATATCGACCTTATTGTAGCCAAGGCTTTTGGTGTTGCAGAAAATCTGCCGGTTGAGGTTTGATTCTGAAAAGATATCGGGATCAGTGAGCAGAAGGTGGCCAACGCCGATCCTTGCAAGAAGTTCTGCGGTTCTGCCGCCAAGCCCTCCACAGCCAATAATTGCTACCCGGGAACGAAACAGCCTGAGTTGCTCAGGGCAACTCAGGCTGTTTCGTTGAAAACGAGATGGTGTAATGCAGTGTTCCAGAGCGATTGTTTCAATATCACGCAGGGAACAATTATGTTTTGCCGCAATCTTCACGGCATCAGTAAGTGGAAGAATACTCTCCCGTGCATACTGTTGAATAGTTTGAAGAATTGTACTTCTGTTTATTTCAGCCACCGCCAATTACCGGAAATATAGCATAAATGTCACCTTCCTGAAGGGTGGTGTCAAACTGGCAATGACGGGAGTTGATCATAAGCACACCGATCTCCTCCCTATCAATACCAAGATCATCAACAACTTTTCCGGCACTGGTCCCTTCGGGAAGCTCTCTGTCCTCTTTAATAAAACGGCCTTCTCTAAAAAAGGCAAAGAGCTTTACTTGAACCTGCATACATTATTCCTAGAAATTCCAGAAAGTATCGAGCTCTTCGCCGCTGAAGTCCCACACTGCATTATGTGGTGCAATTGGCTCGGTCTCAAAGAATTCCGGCAGTCTGTCATCCAGGTTAGTAAATCCGGCAGCGATATTGAAGGCATGCTCGGTTTTCAGGATGCTCATACCAAGGTTTGTAACATCATCGGCAGTGAGCTTAATTCCAAAACGGGCATTGATCATATCAATCAGTGCTGGCAGACAGGTTCCGTCATCAAGTGCTGCAAAGGCGATAAAGAGACACATGCCGGTGGAGTCGATGGCCGCTGTTGCAATCTGAAGGTTTCGGGAAAGTTCCACTTGACCTTCTTTTGACAGAGGATCGGCTGTTCCGCCAACCCCGAGAATTTCCGTAGCGATGGTGTAGCCCATGGTGTGATCTGCGCCCTGGGTGGAAGTGGCATAGGTGACACCAATTCCTTTGATGGCACGAGGATCATAGGCGGGGATTGCCTGATTTTTTACAACGGGTACCCGTGTAACACCATATGTTCTGCCAACGTTGCCTGCACCGTTTCCGATAACACGACCAAGGGCTGTTCCTGTGGCGATTTCTTCTTTCATGATACGGATCATTTCGTTACTGTCACCAAACTCTAGTACTCCGCCTTCCATGGCAACGCCAAAGGCAACGGCTGTTTCAATGGTATCAATACCGATATCGTCAAGGATATGATCCATTTCAGCGATCTGGTCCAAATTGTCAATGTTGCAGTCGGCACCCATGGCCCAGATGGATTCATATTCGAAACCGGATGTCTTGTAGTTGCCTTTCAGATCGTTGTAAATCTGGGAGCATTGAATCACGCATCCCTGATGGCAGCCATGTTTTGGTTTTCCGCCGCGTTCCACAATAAGATCGTGCATTGTTTCACCCGAAATCTGTTCATGCCCTTCAAACTGTCCTGCTGTGAAGTTTTTGGTTGGCAGTCCGCCAGCTTCATTGATGATATTGACCAGAACATTGGAGCCGTAGGTGCCGAGCGCCTGGCTTACAGGGTGATCAACGAGAGCCTTGGTAAATGTTTTGTTGGCAGCCTTGAATGCCTCAGGGTCGGCAATTTCAACTTTGCCATCCCCCGCGTCAAGTGCAATAAATTTGATCTTTTTGGAGCCCATAACGGCACCGAGGCCGCCACGACCAAGAGAGCGGACATGACTGTCCGGATCTTTGACGGAAATATTGGCTGAACTCATCAACATTTCACCGGTCTGGCCGATGGAGAGAATACCGATTTTGTCGGTGAATCGCTTTTCAACGGCTGTCACGACATCGAAGTTTCCCTTGCCAATCAGCTCTTCTTCTTTGGTGATAGTGACCCCATCAGAGGTGATGCTGAGTGAGTACCAGCTGTCATCCTGAGGTTTTCCTTCAACGATAAGCGCTTTACAGCCAATTTTGGCAAGTCTCTGGGCAGATGTACCGCCGGAGTTTGATTCTTTAATGGTCCCTGTTAGCGGACTTTTCGCTCCTGCTGAAATACGGCCGGAGTTGGAAGCGGTTGTACCTGAAAGCAGGCCAGGGGCGAAAACAAGTTTATTGT
>CAZDJE010000037.1:0-35331 GCA_964505715.1 uncultured Desulfocapsa sp.
ATTGTAAAAAGCAGTGGTACAATGATTTATTTTTTAGTATAGATAATTTTAGTAATATTTGTAAAGTTAATTAGAATAACCATTTTTACTTATTAGGATTATTATGAATTCCCCCGCTTTTGTTTCCAAAATAACCATTTTTTTATTAGCGTTCTTTCTCAGTTCCAGCCTCAGTTTTGCACAAACTGTCAGCGTCAAAAAAGATAATGTGAATGTGAGAAGCGGTCCAGGAAAAAGCTTTCCGGTTTCCATGGAGCTTTTTAAGGGATACCCTTTAAAGGTCCTTGAAACAAAGGGAGACTGGCAGAAAATCAGTGACTTTGAAAATGATAGTGGCTGGATTTATTCACCACTTCTTGTACCAGGTACAACGGTGATCGTTAATGGAAAAATATCTGTTAACATGCGGTCTAAACCGAACACCACTGCTCCGGTCGTTGCAGATGTGCTCCGCGGGGTGATACTCACAAAAATTTCCACAGAAGGAAAGTGGGTTAAAGTACGTCATAGTAAGGGGGCTGTTGGTTGGATTTACAGTCCGCTTCTCTGGCCCTGATACCAGTCTTATTCACATATGATTCAGTGCGATTCTCTTCTATTTATACTTATAAAAGAGAGTCGCATTTTTGTTTGTAAACTTTTGTTATTGGTGAGGCGAGGTCAACTGGCAGCCTGACTATCTTGCCCGCCTTATTAGCAAACAGAAAAAAACCGTTTTCCAATCCATGGATAAATAAATCTCTGGTTATCGCCACATCCTCTGTACAATATTGAGTTAACAATTCCATTTCCCCTCTTTTATACCACTCAAGAGCCTGCAGACCATCTCCGGACTTTTCAGTTCCTAGTGTATGCTTGGCCAACCTATCAAGACTTAAGCGATATCCAAGCCTCTCTTTAACAATGTCTAAAAGATCAAGAATTTCCATCTTGTTTAAATCGTAGCCGCCATACCCGGAAAGAACAGAATTATCAAAACGGCGGTTATTAAAACCAATGACGAGATCAAGGCCTAAAAGATGCTCAATAAGCTTTGTGACCTCGCTTTCCTGATAACTGACAAAATCATCAAGTGCTGAGTCGTACACCACTCCAACCGACATTCCCATTTGGGAAGCATTATGCCAACCGCCAACGTCACTGGCTGAATATTTTGTTTCTAAATCAAAGACACCGTAATGAATTTGAAGATCGGCAGCCCTTACTCTTGCACCCGATGGTTCCTGCTTATTTATTGTAGGAATAGAAATTTTGTGATCTCTCCATTCAATAATACAGATATTGCCAGGGTTCTCCAGAAGCTTAATAAGTGTTATGCACGCAGCTTTATCGATAGGCCTGTTACCAGATCCGCATTTAGGAGAATGAACACAGGAAGGGCAGCCTGTCTCACAGTCGCATGAGACAACGGTTTTTTCAGTTTGGTGCAAGAGTTCCTCAATACGCAAAAAAGCCTCACTGCAGAGACCTATTCCACCGGGATAGGCATCATATATAAATATGGAAGCCCCTGGCGTCTGATGATGAGCGGAACATGAAATACCACCAATATCATTGCGATCACAAAGGACCAAAAGTGGTATCATTCCAATCATTGCGTGTTCAAGAGCATGAATAGCGCCCATAAAATGGAGTTGGTTGTCCTCCATCGTATTCTTTGTACATTCGGGTATTTCAAGCCACAACCCAATGGTCTCTAGCTGCTGTTCTGGAAGGTCAAGCTGGACCGAAGATATCAGCTTATTCGTCCTATTACTGCGCATCTGATATCCTGTGATTTTTTCACGCACCATCAGTCTTCCAAGGCTGACTCTATATCCCTTGAAAAGCTTTGTGCTTTGTGTTTCCAGGATATCAGTATGTTTTTCACTGATTGGCCGAGTATGGTAATTGCCATCAAAAAGAGAGACAACAATTTCATGACCCTCTAAATCACATTTTTGAACAAGCCATGTACTTGCTGAATGAAGATAAATGGCCCCCTGATGACATTCCTTAAGAGCACGACCTGAATCAATACTGCCTAAAATTTCACCATTATCCTCTCTGATGATTTGTAACTGCTTTCCACTTCCTCTAAGACTGACCAACCTTTGCGGGAATTTTCGGGTAGCAACCCACTCTTCCCCGCTAGCAGTTTGCAGTAACGTCCCTTGCCAGACGAGCTGCTGAACAGCATTTTTAATCGGAGCAGGAAAGCCCGCTAGTTCATTGCGATCAAGCGTCAGTTCGGCTGCGGCACAATGAAGATGCTGTTCCATAACCGTGCCATTAAATGGATTTAGGATGGCAGATTCCATGGGTCTTTTGAAAAAGTCGTGATAATTTTTCATGAAATACTGATCCAGCGCGTCTTCCTGAGCCACTAAAACAATTGCAGATTCACGAACTCCCCTACCAACTCTTCCGCCTCGTTGCCAGGTTGCCATAATTGATCCGGGATACCCGGCGAGTAGGCAGATATCAAGGTTTCCAATATCAATTCCGAGTTCAAGTGCCGAAGTTGAGATAACTCCCAGCAATTTCCCGGAGCTCAAATCGCGCTCAATTTCACGCCTCTCTTCAGGCAAAAAACCTGATCTATAGGCACGTAATTGAGGAGCCAGATCGCCAAGATTTGGTTTTGTCCACATGGTGATTAATTCGGCCATTTTACGTGAACCTGTATAGACAATGGTCCGCAATCCTCTTTTTAAAGACGCTTCAAGCAACTTGCTTACGGAATGTGCAGCACTGTTCCATGGGTTCAGGAATAGCATATTACGCTTGGACCTTGGAGCTGAGCCAAGACTTATGCTTTGCACGGGTTTGCCTATAAGTTGCTCACCAAACTGCTCGGGATTGCCAATAGTAGCCGAGAGAAGTATAAAGACCGGACGAACACCATACAGCGCAAGGACGCGTTGTAATCGCTTTAACACCCATGACATATGCGAGCCGAAAATCCCGCGATATACATGAATTTCATCAATAACAACAAATTGTAACTGCTTAAAATAGTGCGCCCACTTTTCATGGTAGGGAAGAAACGATAGATGGAGCATATCCGGATTACTAATGAGTATATCAGGCGGATTCTCTCTTATTTTACGACGGTGCCAGGCTGAGGTATCACCGTCATAAATAGCAGCGAGATTTACACCATCCCCGTTCCCCTTATTTTTAAAGAGAGATTTAAACTTTTTCAATACCCGTAGCTGATCCTGGGCAAGAGATTTTAATGGAAAAATATAAAGTGCTTTGGCTGCCTCAGTACATAAGAGTCTTTCAAGTATTGGCAGATTATAAATCAGACTCTTTCCGGATGATGTGGGAGTTGCGACAACAACATCTTCACCAGATTGAATAATCCTGTATGCCTTTTCCTGATGTAAATAGAGTTGATCGATCCCTTGGTTATTAAGACAGCGGACAAGCTCTTTAGGAAGGGAGGATGGAAAACCTGCATATTCACCCTTTTCTTCTGGAAACGACTTATGACAGACTACCTGGGGGCCAAATTTAGGTGAGTTTTTGAGGGCGTGGATATATTCAGAAACGGATTTATGAGGCTTGTTTAATGTTTCTGGAGCCATTTTTCTATGGGATAGCTTGCCTAAACAAGGTAGAGTGCCTATTCTTCGGGGGAAGGAATAAATTAAATACTTTCATATAATTTTGAATACCAATATACAATGATCAGTATAGCAACTTTAGGGCCGCATGGCTCAGACGGATATAGGGCGGCGCACCAGCATTCTCCGGATGCCAAGCTTATTCTTTATACCCGTATTCCGGACATAATCAACGCCTTTCTCGACGAAGAGGTCGATTTCGCTTTTGTTCCAATTTACAATACTCGTGAAGGTGAAATCAAAGAATACTTCCGCTTGCTGGAACTCCTGACCGAAGGATACTGGGTCGACAATCTGGTACTTCCCATTCATCTCTCCTTTGGCTCCTTGAAACAGGATGCGTCCACTGCTCCTCCTTCAAAAATAATTGGTCGAGGTTCCGTCTTTAAACAGTGTGAAGATTATATCAGTGAGCACTATCCAGATGCCACTCTCATGTCTGTCCCGGATATCGGGCTTGCCATGGATGACATTAAGGAACACAATAGATTTGATTATGGAATCGTTGATTCCGAAGAACTTTTACTAGAGCATGGATTTGCAATTCTGGATCGTGAGATCGCGGCACATAACAGAACCCGCTTTGCCATACTTGGTGCAAATCTGAGTGGTTCCACAGGATATGATGCCACTGCCGTTATTACTCGTCCGCTGAAGGATCGGGTTGGAATGCTTGTTGACATACTGGGTGAATTCACTAAACGCGGTATCAATATTCTTGATCTGCGCTCAGAAAATGACATTAAGACACAGAAACTCCAGATCTATCTTGAGATTGAAGGACATGTCGGAAATGAACTTCTTAAGGATGCCCTGAGAACCATTGAAGAAGATGTCATTCAAGAAGAGAATAGCCTTCGTCTGCTTGGTTCTTTTCCGCGTGTCGATATGCGGGTTAAGAAAATAAAGTCATTTGGTTTTATCGGTTCCGGAGCGATGAGTGAATGGTTTGCAGATCGGCTTGAAAATGAAGGCTATCAAACAGTAATGACTGGGCGCTCAACCATTCTCTCGTCTGAAGAGATGATACCCACCGTTGATGTTGTTGCCATCTGTGTCCCGATTTCCGTCACCGTTGCAACGATAGAAAAATATGGGCCGTTGCTACAGGATGGACAGGCCCTGCTGTTGCTCGCCGGTGAATCCGAGCAGACACTTTTTGCGGCAGAAGAATGTACTAGCCATGGTGTGGAACTTATGCTGGTTCATAACCTATGGGGACCACAGGCGCAATCTATGAAGGACAAGAATGCCAGCGTGGTTCGAACGCCTCGCAGTGGCTCTTTCTGTTCCGAATTCGAGGCGTTTTTATATAAACATGGTGCGGATATTTCGCAGGATAGTCCCACTCAACATGATCTCTTAATGGGGGTGGGCCAGAAATTACCAACAACCATCTCTACTGCACTTGCAATGACCCTGAAACAGCATGCAATTGCTTGTGCAGATATTGGAACCCATTCAACGCTTACCTCCCTCTATGGAATTCTTGCCATGGCAAGAATTCATAACCAGAATCCGAGAACCTATGCTGAAATCATGGCAACCGGTGGGGATGGAAGAAAAATAGTACGAAGCTTTGCCAGGAATCTGCTTCAGGTTGTAGATATGGCTGAAGAACAAAAAATTCCCGAATTATGTGACCTGATCGAAAACAGTCGTTCCCATCTTTCACCAGAATTCCTCGCCGAACATATGACACGTTCAAAGGCCGTTGATACTGTACTCACAAAGAGTGGGAAATAAGCTTGTGGAACGACAATCTGAAAAAGAAACTCAAGAAGAGTCACACAAGCCAAAAGACCCTGGAAACAAAATACTGCTAGTGATAGTAATATCTGCCTGGGCGCTCTTCTATGTATTTATGGGGGCAAACGGAGGGGGCTGAGGCACTTCTTTCCTTCGGTCAGAAGGAGCACAGTGTTCAGTACCTGAAAATTTCAATGAAACTGATTCTTCCACTGCAAAGTAGAAGATTATACTTATTAACAAGGAGTAGGAAATGGTTATTCAAAATTTAAGTGTTCTTGAGGAAGTGCATATCTGTCCAGATTGCAATGCTGAAATGTTCTGCTGTGAGGCTCCTCCTGTGCATGTCGGAGATGGCCTTGGCTGGGGGTCTGAAGTTCTTTTTATCTGTCTTAACGATGAGTGTCCGACATTTACGGGTGGTTGGGAGAAGGTGGAAGTCAACTACGGTCACAAGGCAACTTTTCGGAGTATGCAGTTACCTGGTTCCACCGAACAAAATGTTATGATGGTTGCCTCCCAAATTGCTTTTACGGGTTCAATTGTTAACCCTGAAGAGATGAGAGAACAGAATGAACGCTATAACATTGAGAAAAAAGCTATCGCAGCACTTGATAGTTGTCTGGAAAACAAAGATATTGCCTCTGTGATGACTCTGATCCTTGATGAATCAGCAAGACCATCAGGACGTTCGCGTGCTATTGATCTTTTAGTCCAGCTAAATGATCTGTCATGTATTGATGCTATTCGAAACCATACTTTTCGAAATACCGAGTATGAGCAGAAAACGAACATGGTGATTAGTAAGCTTTTAAAAGATAATTTCCAGAAGGAATGTCCCTATTGTGCCGAACTTATCAAGGCACAGGCAAAGAAATGTATGCACTGTAAAGCTGATTTATAAATTTAAATCTTGCCAAAAATCTCGACAAAGGTTATAAAAGACAGCGAATTTTCAGGCGGTGGGTGTAGCTCAGTTGGTGGTAGCACCTGGTTGTGGCCCAGGAGGTCGTGGGTTCAAGTCCCATCACTCACCCCATTCATTAATAAGAGTTTCAGGCCTCGTACCTGAAACTCTTTTTTTTTTAAAATAATATCTATGAAATCAATATATATAATTACTACTTTCCTGATTTGTACACTTCTGAATGGTTGTTCGTCCAGCAGGCTTCTCTCAAGCCGAACTGACTCTTCGTTTGATAACGCATCCATCTCCACTATTCTAGTGGTTGGTATTGCAGAGGATGAAACAAAACGTCGTATCTACGAAAATACATTTGTTGGCAGTTTTCAGGCAGCAGGGAAAAAAGCCGTTGCAAGTTATACCGTCAGTAAACAGAGTATTGAACCAACCGAAGAGGCACTTCGGGCGGCTCTCAAAAAGAGTGGCGCTGCAACAATTCTTATCACCCACCTGGTACATGAAAATGAAAAAAGCTTTTACCAGCCGACCAATATGGTGATTGGAACAAACAGTTATCCCACCGGGCTCTACCATTATTATCCCTTTATCTACAATTCCGTCTATTCTGCAGGAAATTATGTAAGCACTACCAAGGTGGTGCTCGAGACAAGCTTGTATAAGGTCTCAACTGAGAAACTTATCTGGACAGCACGTTCAGAATCCATAGACCCCGTTATGACCCGGAAATATTATCAAGAATTAATTGATCTCTTTATTCAGGACATGGGTAAGAACAATATACTTTAGTTTTCGTAAAAACTACCCTTTAACACCATGACATTTCATTGTAAAAATTATGATATCGTAGAGGATAGATGTAAACGACTTCATGGGGAATGTGCTCCTGGTAGACGCGGATGCGTCGTTGAAGGACGTGTTGCTCTCAGCGAAGAACTCGAAGAGAAAATTAAAGCATTGGATGGAACTCTCTCCGAAGAGTTCCTCGAATCTCTGAAAAAAAAGTAGCCACGGATAAAGTATCCATGGCTACTCTGCAGTTTTCTTTCTAAATCTCGGCGTTTCGTTTCTGTTTCTTAGCAAAATTTGCTGCTTCCATTCCGGCAATACACCCTTCCCCCACTGCCTTCGCCATCTGATACGGATGGCCGGTTATATCACCAGCGGCGTAAACACCGGGAACATTGGTTTCTGTTTTTTTGTTAGTATCGATATGACTCATGGTATCGATATCGAGTTGAATACCAAGTTCAAGTGCGAGCTCCATCGCCCCTTTTGCGCCAAGCTCAATAAAAACACCATCGAGTTCCAAGCTGTCACCGTTTTCGAGTACTAGTGTCTGGACCGCATCTTCTCCAGCTATTTCAGAGACCCAGGTGTTGCTCACATTCTCAATGGAGGATTCCTCTAGTTTAGCGATAAGTTCAGGTGATGCTACGAGTTCCTTGTTTACAAGATATACTTTACTTGCATAACCTGTCAGAGTGAGTGCTCCATCTATTGCCGCACTGGCATTGCCAACAACTGCAACGGTGGTATTTCTAAAAAAATTGGCATCACAGTCAACACAATAGGACACCCCTTTTCCGGAAAATTCCTTTTCGCCAGGAACCTTCAACTTTTTTCTCGAGGTGCCGTTAGCAAAAATCAAAGATCTTGTTAACACAGTAACTCCGCTTTCAAGCTCAAGTCCAAACCCTTCGTCATCCTGATGAACCTTTAAAACATCATCATCCATAACATCTGCACCGAAATGCTTAACCTGATCCATCCCTGCAACGAGTAGTTCTTCGCCTGTCTTAACTCCTTCAACACAGGCGTAGTTTTCAACATGTGCCGAGAACAAAGCACTCCTTTCAATTCTACCAAGTAGAAGTACATCACATTTTTTGCGAACTGAATGAATTGCTGCCTGAATTCCAGCAGGTCCAGCCCCAATTATTACAACATCTTTTCTTTGTTCCATTGCTTAACTCCGATTAAAAAAATATAAATTATAAAAGTGCAAGTAACTCTTCAGCAGCCCCGAACTATGGCCATTTTGACCTTCTCGAATAACTTTAGTATGCTTCAAAGCCTCAAATGAACGAATTTGAAGCACTGCTAAACAGTTACTGTTCTGAAGTGAGGATATTTTTTTACCCTCGCTGAATAGTTACAAGTGTATTAACCTTGAATTTTATTTCAAATTGGCATAAAGCTGACTATTTGGCCATGAGTGCACTATGCTTTTTTATATCAACAACAAATAACGACTCAATTATACTCACCCTCTCTCTATCAGTCAATCTGCCAATATGGAAACTACACAACCAAGAATTGTAATTACAGGTGTTGGACTTGCCGCCCCAAATGCGGACAATCTCAAAACCTATCGTGAAAAGTTACTTGCCGGTACCAGCGAAATTACCGAAATTGATTTACGCTATTTTGGAAAGGCCCCAGCAGGTATTTGTACTTTTCCGGAAACCAAATATAGAAAAAAGAAAGAGAACAAACGAGGTACACGTGCAGGGTGCCTATCTGTTTACTGCGCAAATGAAGCACTCGCGGATGCTAAACTTGATATAGATCATTATAAGCGTTCTCGTATTGGCGTCTATACTGGTCTTACCGAACATGGCACCATTGAGACTGAAAATGAAGTGTTTAACATTAGTAAATATGATTACAATGTTGACTACTGGACACACCACCACAATCCGCGTACTGTCTTGAACAATCCGGCTGGCGAAATCACAATGAACCTTGGTATTACCGGTCCCCACTATTCTATTGGTGCTGCCTGCGCTGCAGGAAATGCTTCGCTAATACAGGGGGTTCAAATGATGCGCTTGGGTGAAGTTGATATGGCGCTTGCTGGCGGTATTTCAGAATCAACAGGATCTTTTGGTATTTTCGCCAGTTTCCAGGCACAGGGCGCACTTGGTTCTGCAGATGACCCTCGCAGGGCTTGCCGCCCGTTTGATACATCCCGAAATGGAATCACCGTTTCTGAAGGTGCCTGTATTTACGTCCTTGAACGATTAGAAAGTGCTCTTGAGAGAGGTGCCAAGATTTATGCTGAAATAGTCGGTTATGCGATGAATTCAGATGCCCGTGATTACGTCCTGCCCTTTCACGAAAGGCAGACAGAATGTATGGAACTTGCTCTTGAAAGAGCTGGGCTTGAACCAAAAGATATCGATATTATTAATACCCATGCCACGGGTACCAAACAGGGTGATGTTGAAGAGTGTAAGGCTATCAGAAATCTTTTTGTTGATGCACCTGATACCTATATAAATAATACTAAATCCATAATTGGTCATGCAATGGGGGCAGCCGGTGTTCTGGAGCTTGCTGGAAACCTTCCAGCATTTGATGACAACCTTGTCCACCCCAGTATAAACTGCACAGATCTTGATCCTGAATGTCAACTCAACAATATGGTTTTCGACAAACCTAAAAAGCTTAAATCGGTCGATACTATCCTGAATAATTCCTTTGGTATGATTGGAATCAATTCAGTAATCATAGTGAAAAAGGTCAAATAATCAATAGGTTGTGAATAAAAGCTATCTTTCTGAAAAAAAAGATAAAAAAAATGTTCTGGTATGGTATATTGCGCAATTTGTCACTGCGATAAATTTATTTTTATATTTAAAAAGTACCACGGGCTACGGCCGGAGACATATATATGACACGCGATGCAATCAAAAACTTAATCCTTGAAATTATTGAAGATATTGATGAGGATGCCGACTTCGACACTCTTCAATCGGACAAACCATTACGTGACCAGCTTGACCTTGACTCGATGGATTTTCTTGATATCGTGATGGAGTTGCGCAAACGTCACAAGCTACAAATCCCTGAAGAAGATTACCCGGAACTTGCCACCCTTGATTCCTGCGTGAATTATCTGGAACCACTACTTGCCGACGCATAACAGGTGCATGTCCCACTAATAATTATCGGCGGCGGTCTCTCAGGGCTTGCCGCCGCTCTTCGTTTTGCCCGTTTTATTCCAGATGTTTTACTCCTCGAACAACACTCCCGTGTTGGTGGACTCAACTCCTACTACTATAGAAACAACAGGCTGTTTGAGACCGGACTCCATGCCATTACCAACTATGCCTCCCCTAATGAAAAAAATGCCCCGCTTAACAGGCTCCTTAGGCAACTAAAAATTAAACGTAAAGAGCTTGAACTGCATCAGCAGAATAAAAGTGAAATTCGTTTTATTAATAAGCAGTCCCTCTCTTTTTCAAATGATTTTTCTCTGCTCGACAGTGAGATTAAAACGAAGTTCCCCTCTAGTCATAAGGGGTTCCGAAAGCTTCTTCTCCTAATAAATAGCTATGACCCATTCAAACCAGTTCCTTTTATATCTGCAAAAATAATTATCGAGGAACACCTGCAAAATCCCCTTCTTACGGATATGCTTCTCTGTCCGCTGATGTACTATGGCTCCTCCATTGAAAATGATATGGATCTTGGCCAGTTTGTTATAATGTTCAAGGCCATCTTTGAAGAAGGAATGTTCAGGCCAGGCGGGACAATTAAGGACTTTCTTGACTTATTACTCCATCATTACCATTCATATGGAGGAGTAATAAGAACAAAAACAGGCGTAAAACAAATCATCTCCACTGGTAAAAAAGTTTCAGGGGTCATTCTGGAAAATGGCGATGAAATCAGTTGTGATTATCTACTGTCAACCATTGGCTCCGAAGAGACGTTTACCCTTCTTGGCAAGGATTCCGGCATCAAGCAGATGATTCGTCTTGGCTTTGTGGAAACAATCTTTGAAGTGGACCCTGTAACTAAATTATCAAGTGGTCATGATAACACTATAATTTTCTATAATAATGGAAGTGAATTTCGATACCAGCAACCAGAGCAATTGGTAGATTTTAATTCAGGTGTTATCTGTATGCCTCAAAATTTCCAGGATCTGCCAGCCTGCCCGTATAAAGAAGTACGAACCACCCATCTGGCAAATTATGAGTATTGGGCTAGGGGGGCAAGCAACAGATCCGCCTACATAAAGGCAAAAGATAACACTGCCGGTAGCTCCCTCTCTGTAGCCGAGAAAATACTTGGTAATTTCGCCGAAAACATAGTATATCGTGATACTTTCACACCACTGACGATTAAGCGATTTACCGCTAAAAAGAAGGGTGCGATTTATGGAAATCCCATAAAAATAAAAGATGGTGATATTGGCTATGATAATCTCTTTCTTGCCGGAACGGATCAGGGGTTTCTTGGTATTATCGGTTCCATGATGAGTGGAGTTTCGATTATTAATCAACATATCTTGCCACGCCTCTAATTCACCTCTCTGATAAACATTTTCTTACCAACTAATTATTGATTATTATGCCCGTTTCTTTCTCGCAAGCTGCAAACAAATATGACGTTATTGTAATAGGATCAGGTCTTGGAGGACTCACCTCCGCAAATAGGCTTGCCTACTGTGGATACAAGGTCCTTCTCCTTGAATACCATAGCCAACTCGGCGGCCTTGCCACCTGGTTCAAACGCAAAGGACATATTTTTGATGTCTCCCTCCATGGATTTCCTTATGGGATGGTTAAAACCTGTAAGAAATACTGGAATAAGGAGATAATGAATTCCATTGTTCAGCTGAAAAATATTATTTTTGACAATCCTCAATTTAAGCTCAAAACAACTTTTGACCGTCTGGATTTCACAGAAAAGCTGAACAAACAATTTAAAATTCCTCTCTCCGTTATCGATTCCTTTTTTACCAGAGTTGCCGGGATGAATTTCTATGACGATCAGTCAATGACGACCAGAGAACTCTTTAATCAATTTTTTCCTGGGCGCAGTGATGTGCACCGCTTACTTATGGAACCAATCAGCTATGCAAACGGTTCCACACTCGATGATCCTGCGATAACCTATGGAATTGTCTTTTCAAATTTTATGAACAAAGGTGTCTTCACCTTTGAGGGTGGCACAGATAAACTTATTGGAATGATGACCACCGAACTTGAAAAGAACGGTGTAACCATCTGTACCAACGCAAAAGTTGATCGAATTGTTGTGGATAAGGGGCGAGTACGAGGCGTTGAATGCCAGGGCCGGATGATAGAAGCTGGCTCCGTTGTCTCAAATTCCGGTATCACCAATACCATCTACAACCTCACCGACAGAGATTCTTTTTCCGATGATTTTATGGAAAAAGCCGATGCTATTCGGGTAAACAACTCTTCGTGTCAGGTTTATATGGGCGTAAAAAAAGAAGAGAAAATAGGTGATATTGGTGACCTTCTCTTCACCTCAACAGCCCAAGAATTTGATTCATCCGAGCTTCGTGATTTTAAAACTCAGTCCAAAACATTTTCGGTCTATTACCCGAAGACCAGACCAGGTCACAACAGATATACGATTGTTGCCTCAATGAACTCAAATTTCAGTGATTGGGAAAACTTTACCGACGAAGAATATGCTTTAGAAAAGCAGACCCTTATTGATCGTACCCTGGTCGATTTGAATCGATATTTCCCCAATGCCAGAGAAAAACTCGACTGGATTGAAGCAGCTACTCCTCGTACTTTTAACCGCTACACCCTCCATACCAACGGAACTTCCTTTGGTACAAAGTTTGAAGGACTCGATATATCACGAAATATATTCAAAGAAGTTGGTGGTCTTTTCCATGTCGGATCCGTTGGAATTATTATGTCCGGTTGGCTTGGAGCTATTAATTACGGTGTGATTGTTTCAAATGATGTCGATGCCTATATGCGTGCCAGAGATTAGAAATATGCAGAATTTTGAAGGACAAAAAGTTGTTATCAGCGGAGCAAGTCGTGGAATAGGTAAGGCCATTACCCTTGCATTTCTAGAGCAGGGTGCCACGGTGATTGGAGTATATGGTGGCAATACTCAGGCAGCGGAGTTATTTCTTTCTGAATGTTCTGCCCATACTGGCAGGCTCGAACTTCACCAGTGTGATGTCGCAGATGAAAACCAGGTGACAGCGTTCTTTACTCAACTCGAAGAAAAGTATGACTCCATTGATGTACTTATTAATAATGCTGGTGTCCGTCGAGATAAACTTCTTGCCCTAATGGATCAAAAAAGCTGGCAGCAGGTTATTGATGTAAATCTTACCGGTACTTTCAATATGTGCCGTTCAGCTGTCCTGCTCATGATGAAAGAGAAATATGGACGTATCGTCAACATCACCTCTCCTGTGGCAACACTTGGATTTGCTGGACAAACAAACTATGGTGCTTCAAAGGCCGGACAGATTGGGCTCACAAGAAGTTTGTGCAAAGAAACCGCCAAAAAGAAAATCACTATAAATTGTGTTTCTCCTGGTTTTATAGATACTGAACTTATTGATGATTTATCGCCCGAACAGCTAAAAGCCTATAAAAAGAGTGTCCCCATGAAAAGATTCGGAACTGTATCCGAGGTGGCGTCTGCTGTATTGTATCTTGCATCAAAAGAAGCTGGCTACATTACCGGAGCAGTACTTGATGTTAATGGAGGTCTCTAAAAAGGTGATTCCAGATGTAAACATTTATGATCTCATTCCACATCGTCCTCCTTTCTTATGGGTTGACTCGATAGTAGAATTTGAAGAGAAAACACTTATTACCGAAAAAAAAATATCTGCCGATCTTGATGTTTTCCAGGGCCATTACCCTGACCACCCTATACTTCCAGGTGTGCTTCTCTGTGAAGCAATTTTCCAAACCGGCGCGCTCCTGATTGCGCTCTTACAGCGTGACAACGATGATCCCAAAGCAGGTGTTCCTGTCCTTACCCGTGTCGAAGGGGTGAAGTTTAAAAGGCCGGTTTATCCTGAGGATATTATCCGAATGAAAGTTGTGCTCAAAGAAACACTTGGCGGAGCTTGGTTTCTCAAAGGAACACTCAGAGTCGATAATAAGGTTGCAGTACAGAGCAATTTCGCCTGTACCCTAACTCAACTATCATGAAAATAGAGAACGACCTAGAGCCACTATTTATCTGTATTTTTTGTGATCAAAGGACCGCAGAACTCCACGGCCGCTGACAGAATGCATCCGTAATCTGCACGGCGTGCGGAATGGAAAGTCAAGTTCACCTTTATCAGGAACAACTTGAGCAGCATATTCGATATTTATGTAAAATTGCTGATGATTGACCTTTTTTTAAAGGTGTAATATAAATATCAAGAACTCTTATTCTCTTTTATATCTTTTAAGGAAATTAAATAGTGCAACTTTCAATCACTGATATGATTATGCATGCCGGGCCCATGGGGCAGATGGTAATGCTGACGCTTTTACTCTTTTCACTTTCATCCTGGTCCATCATTTTCATGAAAACCAGGATGTTCAAAAAAGCAGTTCGTGAAACCGATGAATTTCTCGATGCATTTTGGTCATCCAAAACGTTAAATGATGCAAATGATGCTGCCGCTGCTCACCCTTTAAGCCCTGAAGCTGCTATTTTTCAGGCTGGATTCACTGAACTTCAAAAAATCAATAAGATCAGAAATCGTGAAGATGGTAGTACCGATAACGAGCCACTTGAAATGCAGCTTGCGACCATGGATAATCTTAAACGTTCTATTCGCAAAGCTGAATCACAGGAAGTAGCAGACCTTGGTAGATCACTTTCTTTTCTGGCAACAACAGGATCTGCCACACCATTTATAGGACTATTTGGTACCGTCTGGGGCATCATGTCATCATTTCATGATATTGGAATGCGTGGATCAGCTTCTCTTGCCGTCGTTGCACCTGGCATATCCGAAGCGCTTGTTGCTACTGCGGCCGGTCTTGCTGTCGCAATTCCCGCGGTAATTGCCTATAATTATTTTGCAAATCAACTCGGTGACATTGAAAATGAAATGCATAACTTTTCAACGGATTTTTTAAATCTTGTTGAGAGAGATCTTCTGAGTCGTGTCTAGGGGATAATATGGGGTTTAATAGTGGAAAAAGAGGCGGACTGGTTTCAGAGATCAATGTAACGCCACTGGTTGATGTTATGCTGGTATTGCTCATCATTTTCATGGTTACTGCCCCCATGATGACACAGGGACTCGAAGTAGACCTGCCTGAGACCACAGCCAAATCACTGCGACAGAAAGAAGAACCGGTAATCGTTACACTCGATCAGAATGGAAAGATAATGCTCGGCAAGATAGAGGTTAGCCAGACGCTGTTTCGTCAGCAGTTGATCAAACAGCATGGAAAGAATACTGATCAGCCTATTTTTCTAAAAGCCGACAAAAATGTCACTTACGGCACCGTAGTCATACTTATGGCCGATATTAAAGCTGCGGGTTTTGATAAACTTGGAATGATTACTGAACCAAAACAAGAGTCACGTTGACTGTGTTCAAGGAATATCAATTCAGACCGGCTGCTCCCAGTTGGAAAATACCATTTAATATTGCTGTTATCAGCCATGTCCTGATTTTCGCAACCGCCATAGTTCTACCAGAATACATTCAGAAAAAGCCCATCATTCCAGATTTTTTAACTGTTGATCTTGTCAATATCGCAGCTCCCTTGTCCCCATCTGTCCAGCAAAGCACCCAGGCATCTCCAAAGCAGAAAGTTACTATTCAGAAGTTACAGCCCGTTGCTTCAAGGAAAACTGCCCCCATTGCTCCCATTGCACCAGCAATCGTACCAGAGACGCCAACTGAGCCGATAAAAGCGATCTCTATTAAGCCTTTAAGGCGGAAGGTGAAAAAAAAGATAGTGGTTGATACTCGAGCCAGTGATAGGGAGCGACAACGTGCAAAAGAGCGCAAGAGACAACAACAGATACTGGCAAACCAACGCCAGCAACTTCAGCAAGATGCTAAAAGACAGCAGGCTTTAGCCGACGCCGAAGAAGCCGCTGCCAATGACGCCGTCAAAGCTCTTCGAAAGATGCTCCAGGCGGACTCAGCTGTTGCCGCTGCGAAAAAGAATTCTCAAGCCACGGCTGGAAGGCCAGGCGGTGGATCAAGCAGCGTTATAGAAAGCCAGTATCAGGCATCAATTGAAAACAGACTCAGTCAACATTGGGCTTTACCTGAAATTAAACCATGGAATCCATCTCTTTCTGCCCGTGTTGTGATACATATTGGGAAAAATGGTTCGATCAGCAGTCATAATTTTGAAAAACGCTCAGGTGACAGAGTCTTTGACCAGTTTGTCAGCAGAACTATCCAGGAATCGAATCCACTCCCTCCAATACCAGGTGCGATGAAAGTCTCCAAGTACTCCATTGGCCTCCATTTTACCCCTGGGCAAATACAGTAAGCATTCTTTTCCCCGGATGAAAATGGTTGACTGCAATTCACAAACATTTATAATCTATATTATAAAAAAAATATCTCTTCTCAACATTATATAAATCCTATGAAATCAAAATTTTTAATTATATTCATTTTTCTGTTCACTCTCTTGGCACACAGCGTATCCGCCAAGGAAATTACCTATATTGATATCAGCTCTCCCGACGCTAGAAGAATTAATATTGCTGTCCCATGGTTTGTCAACAGTGAGCAACCCTCACGTCTTCAGACTCTTGGCAGAGATCTTGCTGATACCTTAGGAAGATCGCTTGCTTTTCATGGCATTTTCAATCTTCTCTCAGCTGAGCAATATGGTAAACGACAGGACGCCAACTGGAAAACCCTCGGTGCTGACTTCGTGGTTCTCGGCAGCTATACCCTTTCCACTGCTGGTATCAAAATGGAAATTCGGCTTCTCGATGTTGCCGGTGGCGATATGCTTATGGGAAAACGGTATGACGGAACCAGAAGCCTTGAGCAGAGTATGCTGTTTCGTTTCACAGATGCAGTTATAAAAGAGATGACTGGTGAAAATGGTATCGCTTCCTCACAGATCGCTTTTGTTTCCGACAAAAACGGCTTTAAAGAAGTCTATTTAACAGATATTCTTGGTAAAAAAACAAGACAGATTACTCGTCATAAAAATCTTGTTGTTTCTCCACGATTCCTGCCCGGTGGAAGATTCCTCACCTACACCTCTTATCATTCAGGGAATCAGAACCTCTATATTACCGACCTCAAACAGAGTAGCACAACCCGGCCCCTTTCCAGACGCAGAGGAATGAATCTTGCTCCCGCTTGGTCACCCGACGGAAAACGTATGATTCTCACTCTCAGTAAAGATGGTAATCCTGACCTTTTCCTCCTTGATCGTAAAGGGGAAATACTAAAACAACTGACTAGACGTTCGGGAATCAATGTTTCACCCGCATGGTCGCCCGATGGAAAACGGATAGCTTTTGTGTCTGATAGAAGTGGACGTCCTCAGGTATATATTATGAACCTCAAAAATAATAAGGTTCAAAGGATTACCTTTAAAGGGCGTGAAAATGCAGAACCCAGCTGGTCTCCTAAGGGAGACTTGATTGCTTATTCTAGTCTTACGGATGGGTCGTATCAAATTTTCACCATCTCTCCAAGACCTAGTTCCGCCCCCCGACAGATTACCACTGATACTGGACATCATGAATCACCAAGCTGGTCCCCTGATGGGAAACAGATTTTATTTTCACTTCGCAAAGGACAGAGTCAAAAGATTTATTCTATCCTTAAAAATGGCTCCAGCATGAGACAATTATTTAACATACAGGGTAACCAAACTTACCCTCAGTGGAGTATAAGCTACAATTAAACCTTTATTGTTAAGAGCCTTAGTCGCCTAAATAATCCTATGAGAAAAAAATATATTACCTCCCTCCTTCTTATTGGCTTGCTACCAATACTCAGCAACTGTGCTTCTCAACAGGAAGTACAGGATTTGAACTATAACGTTCGCTCAATTAACAAAAAGCTTGATGATATGAAGCTCAATACCGTTGACCAGATGCAACAACGGCAAGCAATGTCATCTGGACAGCTTGATCAGTTACAGGCAGATATTCTCGCATTAAAAAGTAAGCTTGAAGAAAATGCCCATATGAATCGAAAACTTCAAGAGGAGAATAAAGAGTTACAGCTGGCGGTACATAATCTTTCTATTCAGCAGGAACAAAAACTAACACTTAAAATGGCTGAGCTTAATTCACGCCTGACTAATCAAAAGGATTCCTTAACTGCAATCCAAATGTCGCGTGTCAAGGAAGCAGAACGACGTTCTCAAGCTGCAAAAAAGTCATCCGAAGAGGCACTACGTAGAGTACAACAGGCATCAATTCCTAGAAGTCCTAAAACTCCTAGCGGTACGATTCACCTCCGACCAATATCCAATAAGATCGTCTTCTCACAATCCGGAGTGGCAAAAGCAGTACCATCTTCTACGAGCAAAAATGCAACGACAAAAGTTAGCAAAGCATCCATCCAAAAAACCGTTGTAAAACCTGTCGCTGTCCAAACTGCCGATACATATGCTCAGGCAATGCAAAGCTACAGAGATGGCAATTACAAAACTGCCTTCAAACTTTTTGAAGACAATGCCTCGCGCCGAGGCTCTTCCAATTCCATTACCGCCAGGTATATGATGGGAGAGTGTCTCTTTAAACAAAAAGAGTACGATCAGGCAATTATTCAATATCAGCAAATCATATCAAGCTATCCTGGTAATCCCCAGGCTGCAAAGGCCCTTTTTAGACAGGGTGAATCATTTGAAATGCTTTCTGATAACGAAACAGCCAGAATTATTTACAGGAAGATTACGGCTTCCTATGGTTCTTCGCCGGAAGCCGTGACTGCTAAACAAAAACTTTCTTCGCTATAACTCCATCGATGGCTAAAGTGCGACTGGATGATCTCCTAGTTCAAATGGGACTCGCCTCTGATATCCAGCAGGCCAGAGGTCTTATCGGGGCAGGTGAAGTAAGGATTGATGACCAATGCGCTGATAAGGCAGGACTTCTCTACTCAGAAAAATGCCAGCCTCGGTTAAAAATCCGTTGCCCCTTTGTCTCACGCGGAGGCTTCAAATTACAGGGTGGGCTCGATGCCTTCTCAATAGACCCTAAGGGGTTGATCTGTGCCGATATTGGGGCCTCCAGTGGTGGTTTTACAGACTGTCTGCTACAGCGCTTTGCCAAAAAGGTGTATGCGGTGGATGTTGCATATGGGATGCTTGACTGGAAACTTCGTCAGGATGAGCGTGTGGTTGTGATTGAGCGTTTTAACGCTCGTAAAATCAGCAGGAAACAGATTCCTGAATCTTTGGATTTAGCCGTAATAGATGCGGCGTTTATCTCACTCACTAAGTTAATTCCCCCGCTCGTTCCGTTATTTGAGAAGCAACTGGCGATTATATGCCTTATCAAGCCTCAATTTGAACTCCCGCGTAAGCTTATTCCTAAAGGGGGCGTTGTTACTCTAGAGGAACATCATCAACTCGCGATCGACAAAATAGATGCATTTATCAAATCCATTCATCTCCGAGTCGCTGACATGACCACCAGCCCAATTCTTGGCCCGAAAGGCAACCGGGAATTTCTTGTATCCATCACAAATTAAAGAGTCACGGCGGAGAATCAAAACCTCAGGCTATTCTCAGCTTCTTTGGTAACTACTGTTTTTCTTTGAGACGTTTAATCGTCTCCTGCATTTTTTTGATTTTCTCCTTCAACTCTTCACTGAGACCTGAATCAGTGAATGCTATTTTAAAATTATGTATGGCGAGCCTTAGATGCCCTTCATATAAATTATACTTACCAAGATAAAAGGAAGAGTTGCCCTTTTCCCCTTTTGCAGCCTTCAATTTACCAAGTTCAAAATAGACCTTGGAATAGGACGGCATTTTTTCTTGTACTTCCTTTAAATATCTTTCAGCTTTATCCAGATTATCCAATGCAATCCAGATACGTGCCATTTGGTAAGTTGCCCACATATCATGACGATTACGGTTGTAAGCTTTACTTACCAGGGCGAGTGCACGATCCTTATTCCCAGATTGCAATTCTACAAGGCCTAGATCAACAAGGAGTATGGATTCTTGCGGATAAAAGGCTATCACTTCCTTAAGCAGTTTTTTACTTGATTCATAATTGTTTTCCATTCTATCCAGTTGGGATAAACCATAGTGAAGCATAATTCGTTCATTTGCAGGAATTGACTTTGAGGTGAGTGCACTCTGGAGTACGTTTCGTAATTTCTTACCATCTTTGACGATTGACAGAATCCGATATTTCATCCGCAGGAAGGCGAAATCATCGGTTTTTGGAAAAGATGCCAGCTGCTCTTTTTCATAAAATATCAATGACTGTATATAGTCAAGACGTTCATCTGGATAGGGATGTGTCAATAGGTACTGAGGAATATTATTACCCATGGTGTAGCGATTAATACGCCTCATTACTTGGAGCATTTCCTCCTGGCCCACGGGATCACGCCCCATTTCCTTCATCCAGCCATAGGCGAGCCTGTCGGCTTCTTCTTCATGTTTCCTACTGAAATGAAGATTGGCAGCCTGACCTGCAGCTAGGGAGCCTGTTAAGAGTGCCTGACTGAGGGCGCCTACTCCAAGTGCAAGACTTGCAAGTGCAAGCATGGTCGAGATAACACTTACTTTCGTTCCCTGATCCATACCTTTTGCAATATGACGCGCAACAACATGACCAATTTCATGGGCAAGCACTGAAACCAACTCATCTTCATGGTCCATTTTTTCAATAAGGCCAGAATAAAAGAAGACCAGTCCGGATGGTGCTGCAAAGGCATTGAATTGAGAAGATTCTATAATATTGAAATGATAATCAAAATACTGAAAACCGGCTACTTCAAGAACTTCACCGCCAAGTTCGTTAATATACTGTGAAAGATCGGGATCATCGAGCAGTGGAAAAGCGAGCCTGATCTGATAGAGCAACTGTTCTCCAAGTTCCCTTTCCTCCTGAACAGACAAAGCCATCCCCTGAGTTACACAGCTTGTCTGAATAAAAACAGTAACCAGAAGGAAGATAAAAAATTGGCGAAGGATAGATTTCATATACAGAATTCCAAAATATGCCTTTAATTAGTTAGTGTTCGTCCAGAAATGAGATTTTTTCTCTAAATTGAGGCGCGAAGAGAAATTTACCGTAGGCATATAAATAGTATTCCGAGGATAAATTTTTCAAGGCAACGAAGAGTTAGAGGAAAAAGGCCATTTATGGAGAGGCACTAGTTAAGGAATGTAACAATCGTTTCATCCCTTCCTCAGTACTGATACGCGGATTATATCCCAACTCTTTTTTTGCTTTCTCTATGGAAAAACAATGGGATTTTGCCAACTGTTCTGCAAGAAAGCGGGTCATGTTAGGCTCTTTTTTGTTTCCTAATAAATGATAGATTATTTCCAGCCCCCCCCCTGCACCATAGGCAATAGGAAAGGGAACAGTGGATTGGATTTCAGGGACATCCATATCGAAAAAAAGTTCATCAATCCAGTCCCAGAGTTTTACAGGTGCTCCCTGGGATATAAAATATGCCTGACCTGCAGCGGTTTGAGTTGTCTCAAGATTGTCTGCTGCTAATAAATGTGCCTCGGCTACATTCTCAACATAACTGATATCAACAAGATTTTTACAATTGCCAACTTTTTTTAACTGCCGCTGTCTCCCTCTCTCAAGCAAACGTGGTACCAAGTGTGGATCTCCTGGTCCCCAGACAAGATGTGGCCGTATGGCACAACTGTGCAGAGTCGATCCTTGGGGAGGTTTTTGAAGGACCATTTTTTCTGCAATAATTTTACTCTTTGCATAATTACAGAGTGGATTTGAAGCGTATGGGAGTTGTTCGTTCCCATTGACAATATCATCACCATTGAAAACGACCGATGGTGTCGAGGTATAGACCAGTTGGCGAATATCGTTTGCCATACAGCCATTGATTACATTTTCAGTACCAAGAACATTGGTTCTGTAGTAATCCTTCCACCTTCCCCATATTCCGGCAAGCGCTGCCACATGAAATACAGTATCCACTCCCTGGAAGCTTTCAAGGAGAAAAGAGGCGTCACAGATATCACCTGAAAGGCAGGTGGCTCCAAGTTTTTCAAGATCTGGATATATATTGCGACCAACCACAACTGTTTCCACATTTCTGGCCAGTAGTTGTTTGACAATATTACTCCCTACAAATCCCCCACCTCCGGTTACAAGAGCTCTGTTCATAAACTCTTCTCTAGCTCAGCAGTTGCCCAAATAGCGAGTTTTTCCCTGAATATCTTCGCATTATGACGAATATCCACCGGAAAATCTTTATGGATAAGGTAATGTGTTATATTTTTTGTCAGCGAAAATTTGCCTCCAAGCTCTGTTACTTCGGTGATCAATCGAGATTCTGAAATGTGAGACTCTTTTTCAGGCTCCACAATTATAACAGGAACAATACGGTTGTCTTTTGCCGCAACACCAACGAGGGCTGAACGAAAAACATCGGGATGGTTATTATAAATGGCCTCACAGGGAACGGTGTAATAGGTGATGTCTCCCCTATTTGATTGTACTATCACCCTATGAGCGCGTCTTCCGCAAAACCATAACCTGCCAATGGTATCGAGGTACCCAACATCTCCCATTCTATGCCAGAAAGAACTCCCATCTGGAATTTTGGCTAGCCTGTTCTCACGATCGTTATTCTCATATCCCTTTGTGACGACAGCTCCACTGACAATTATTTCTCCAATTTCACCAGGCATCAGAAAATCTTCTTGCGTTAAAGAATCAATAATTGCATCGGAAGTTGGGAGGATCGCAATCGAAATCCCTGGTAAAGGGCGACCTACACAGGTTCCCATTCCCTGCATGGTTTGAGGCCAGGTACTTTCAGTTATTTCCTTACCATCGATCGAGACAATTGGTAAACTTTCCGTTGCTCCATAGGGAGTATGGATAGAGGCATCGGGCGACAGAACACGTTGCATTCCTGCAATTAATTTTCCTGAAACAGGTGCACCTGCCATCAACACTTTTTTTAATGTTTTCAGACGATGATCACTTTGATTGCAATAGTTTGATACCACATTCCAGATGGCAGGTGAGCCAAAGGAATAGCTTACGTTATACTTTTCTATCGAACGAATAAACGTTTCCGGGTTGATTTTAGCGGGTCGGGTGGGATCCATATCCGGAATTACAGCAGTTGCACCAAGGGCCGTTGAAAAAAGGGCAAAGAGAGGAAAAGCAGGCTGATCCACTTGCCCGGGACCGATACCATAGTAATCGCGTATTAAGTTTAACTGCGCCTTAAATATAGAATGTTCATAGCGAACGCCCTTCGGTGGCCCAGTTGATCCAGTGGTGAATATAATGGCCGCCAAATCATCCTTCTTTGCACTATAGGCTTGGTACTTCCCAAGGTCAGTGCTGGAAACGCTTAGGATATCAGGACCAAAAATGCCAAATGAGTTACCACAACAGACGCTGTTTTTAACAGATTCAAATACTTTCCTGAACAGAACCCTAAAGAGGTGCGCTTTTGGAATCCCTATAAATCCAATAGGGTTAACACCGGCAATACAGCGAAGCAAATTTTTGTAGCCCATTCCCGGATCAATCAAGATGACCGGTGCCCCAATTTTAAAAAGAGCAAAGGTAAGACAGATAAAATCAGCGGATGGCTTCACCATCAGCATCACTCGTTCCCCTGCTTGAAATCCTTTTTGCGTCAGCAGATGAGCATAGGAGTCAGATTTTCTATCAAGCTCTGCAAAAGAAAACTCTCTTCCACTACTCGCCTCAATTAGTCCGATTCTGTCACCTAGAATTCCAGCACTTTCAGTCAGAGTATGGGCGATATTGTAATTCAAGCAACGCTCCCAAAAAACTTAAGGGCTAAGGGAGCAATTTTATCATATGAGTCTTCAAGTATATAGTGACCACTCTCTTTATAATAATGACATTCAGCTTCGGGAAACCTCAGACACCATTCATCGTAAAAATGTTTATTAAAACAGAAATCCTGTCCTCCCCAGCAGATCAGCATGGGAAGTTTTGCTTTTTGAAAATTTTCCAATCCTTCTTCGACAGCGACCAATGTTTTATAAGAGGGGTGAGATGATGTCAGGGGGATATCCTTAACAAAAGCAGCGACTGCAACTCGATTGCTCCATGAATCATATGGTGCAAGAAAAGCATTTGCGGTCTCTTTATTCATCTTTTTTCGTACAGCCATCCATACTGCAGGACCTGCAAATCCATTCAAGCCACGGACCAGAGGAGCACCAATCAAAGGCCAGCGACAGAGACTAATTCGTAAAGGTATACGTTGTGACCTGAAAGCAGCGGTATTTAAAACCATTACCCGTGAAAGACTGTCTGCTCTTTTTGCAGCCATTCCCATACCTATTGCTCCTCCCCAATCATGAATAACAAGAGAAAAAGAGCCGACCTCGGTATGTGTTAATAGTGCATCCAGATTATCGATATGATTTCGGAGACAATAATCGTAATCCTGAGGTTTATCGGACAGACCACAACCGATATGATCGATGGCTATAACACGGTGATTTTCAGAAAGCAGACTTATCAGTCGACGATAATAATAGGACCAGGTGGGATTGCCATGAACCATAACAATGGTCTCACCCTGGCCTTCATCGATATAGTGGATTTTGTGACCATCGATGGAAACAAAATGTGATTTGAATGGGTAATCTGGGTACACGATATCCTTTTATTTTAGAGTAATATAAGAACTTGTAAAACTTAGGCGTACAAGGCGTTTGTGTCAACTCTTTTCAAATAAACGTCGCTTCTATTTCCTTGCCCGGTAAAAGATTTGCTGTATAATGACAGAATCTTACTCTCTCACTACTGACAAGCTCGTAAATAAAGTCAAAGTCGAGATGGCTAAGTAAAAAACCTCATATGCGAGGTGCGTGTTTTTTTGTTTAATTTTCGGAGTACTAGCGTACGTCGTAATTGAATAAAAAATGTCCACCAAGGGCACGTCCTGCGGGCCGCACAACGAAGCAGATGAAAAGTTTTACGACGCCATCACTACTGTGCAATCCGGTTTTCCTTATGCTGCTAGATATTTCCAAATTAAATGTAAGTTTTCACCTCGATACAGGTAAAAAACTTCCCGAAAAAAAACAAGTGCTATTTGATGTTTCACTCAGTATGGAAAGTGGTGAAACCTTGGCCTTAGTGGGCGAATCCGGTTCCGGAAAGTCAGTAACAGCCCTCTCCATTCTTCGCCTTCTTGAAGATTCATCGCATATAAGCAGTAGTGGTTCTATCCTTTTTGAGGGCGAGGAAATCACAAAACTCAACAAGAAAGAGCTCCGAGCGGTACGTGGAAACCGAATTGCCATGATTTTTCAGGAACCAATGACTTCATTAAATCCTGTCTACAGCATTGGTAATCAACTTATCGAACCTCTACTGCTTCATCAAAAGATGAGTAAAAAAGAGGCACACGTCGAAGCTGTCAGACTTCTTCAGCGTACCGGTATTGAAGAGGCTGAAAATCGCATGAGAGCATTTCCACACCAACTCTCAGGTGGTCAGCGACAAAGAGTAATGATAGCCATGGCACTTGCCTGTAAGCCCTCATTACTTATTGCAGATGAACCCACTACAGCATTAGATGTCACTATCCAGGCCCAGATTCTTGACTTAATCAAAGATTTACAACAGGAATTCGGAATGGGGCTTCTTATAATAACGCATGATCTTGGTATGGTCCGAAGCATTGCCGATAGAGTTTGTATTATGAAGGATGGCAAAATTGTTGAACGTGGCCAAACAGATGCTATTTTCAATACCCCGCAACAGGATTATACAAAACATTTAATGAGTTCTGTTCCAGGGGAACATCATTCGCCTAAGAAGAATGATGCTATTTTGATTGAACTTTCTGAGCTGAGTTGTGTTTTTTCTCTCAATAAGAGCTGGAACGGTTTCTTCAAAGCAGATAAACAGAAGAAGTGTATCAGAGCCGTTGATAATGTGAATATCTCCATTTATCGTGGTACAACACTTGGCCTTGTTGGAGAATCTGGATCCGGTAAGTCTACCCTTGCTTTTGCCATTTTAAAGCTGACCAAAAGTTCCGGAAGAATAGTGTTTAATGGAGAGGACCTACAGAATTTAAATAACAGGCAGATGCGTGGACTGCGTAAAAACATGCAAATCGTTTTTCAGGATCCCTTCTCCTCCCTTTCGCCACGATTGACTATTGGCCAGATTATTTTAGAGGGAATGAGGGTTCATGGGATAGGGAAAACACGTTCGGAGCAAAACAAGAAGGTGGCTGATATATTAACAGAAGTAGGACTCAGCCCCGATATGATCGATCGCTTCCCCCATGAGTTCTCAGGTGGACAGCGGCAAAGGATTGCCATTGCCCGTTCAATTATTCTGCAACCAGATTTTCTGGTTCTTGATGAGCCCACATCCGCACTCGATATGACTATTCAAAAACAGATTATCGATCTCTTAAAAGAACTACAAAGCCGTTATGGAATAACATACCTCTTTATTTCCCATGACCTGCGTGTGGTTAGAGCACTTGCAGATCATGTTGCCGTAATGCAGAATGGCAGGATTGTAGAATCCGGAGTTGCAGACAAAATTTTTAAAACGCCAAAGCATGACTACACTAAGCGCTTATTTTCTGCTGCCCTGAGTGATCATTAAAGCTGTTGCAATAACTCGAGCAACTTTTCAAGTTCAGCTAAGCGCTCATTTGCCACACTCAATGAACCATCACGACAATCTGCTTCCATCGTTGACGTAACATCTCGAATCCCTTCAAAACCAAGGCTGGCAGCAGCTCCTTTAATAGAATGAGCACTTGCTCTCCCCATGGCAGCATCACCTTTACTAAGTCCCTGCTTAAGATTTGCCAAATCAGAAAGCGAGGATTCTTTGAAGATTACAATAAGCTCCTGTAAAAGCTCCTCATCATCGGCAGCTTGCTCCAGAGCAAAATTCTTATTCCAGCGTAAATCATCGTCCATATTAATCCCCATCAGATATCGTATAGTTTTTATAGGCAATTCATTAATAAACCCAATCAACTTACCAAAATGTTACCATAAAAGGTTTATGATTTGCAAATGATATAATCAGAGGGCAGTTTATCGAAGAGTTCTTCCTTCTTTATCCCACCCTCACGTATGATCCTGCATTTTTTATCTAAATCGGTACAGTGAATAATTGTTGAACCAGGTCCACCTGCCGTTTGTCCACCATCGAGCACAAAGGATACCCTACCCCCCAGACTGCTCAGAACATCCCTTGCATTGATAAGAGGAAATTCACCACTGACATTTGCACTCGTTGCAGTTATTGCTCCTCCCCAAAGAGAACATAACTGCATCGCAACAGGATGTGATGAAATTCGAGCTCCAATAGTTGTTCCTTCACCGGTAAGAGTACTGGATACGTTTTTATCAGCTAAAAACAGGAGCGTTAAAGGTCCCGGCCAGAAAGAAGACATAAGTCTCTGATACACAAGCGGTGGATTTAAACTCAAGGTTGAAAGCGTACTGATATCAGGAATGATTAGCGATATCGGCTTAAGCATATCTCTTTGCTTGAGATCAAAAAGTGCCTTTACGGCCTGCTCATTGAACGGATCAACAGCCAGGCCGTAAAAGGTTTCTGTGGGGTAAGCTACGACACCACCACGCCTCAAAGAACGTAAGGCGTGTTCGAAATCAGTTTTATTCGGGTATGGATTTACTGACAAAGCAATTACAATCCAATTCGCTTAGCTTTTTCCTCAACTTCTTTTGCCATTGTAATCTTATATTCAGCTACTTTTTGACTCAGTTCCTTGTCATTTAATGCAAGGATTCTCGCAGCAAGCACAGCAGCATTTTTTGCTCCAGGTTTGCCAATGCCCATGGTGGCGACCGGGATTCCTGGAGGCATTTGAACAGTTGCCAGAAGCGCATCCATGCCATTAAGTGGCGAGGCGTCAAGGGGGACACCTATCACTGGTAAATCAGTGTGCGCCGCAAGGACTCCTGCTAAGTGCGCTGCCATTCCAGCACCAGCAATAATTAACTTCAGACCACGTTTTTGGGCAGTTGAAGCAAAGGTCGCTGCTCGCTCAGGGGTTCGATGAGCCGAAGCCACCGTCATCTCCCAGGGGATATTCATTGATGTTAGAAATTCTGCTGCCACCTGCATGACAGGCAGATCAGAATCACTCCCCATAACAATACCAACCACTGGTTTTGCATCAATTTCCTGACGTTTTATAAGTGCCTTAGCTCCGATATCATTACGAAGAAAAGATCCTGTCCAGGATATCATTGCAGCTGCTTTATAGGCGGATGCAATAGCTTTTTTAAGATCTTTGCCAACGGCAGTAACACCTAGTACACGACCACCGGAAGATGCAACTCGATTATTTCGTATTTTTGTACCAGCATGAAAAACAAAAACACCTGGAACATCCGAGGCTTTCTTCAGTCCATTGATTGCCTTACCCGTCTCATATGATCCGGGATACCCGCCGGATGCCATAACAACACAAACAGTTGGGCGAGGATCGATTTTCATATCCACCTGATCAAGCCGTTCGTCAATAACAGCTTCAAAGATATCAATCACATCACTTTTTAGGCGCATAAGTAATGGCTGTGCTTCAGGATCACCGAAGCGACAGTTAAATTCAAGGACCTGGACATCATCCTTATTGATCATTAGGCCTGCATAGAGCATCCCTTTGTACGGGCGTCCCTCACTGGCCATACCTTTAATCGTAGGCAGCATAACATTTTGCATCACATAATCGGCTATCTTTTCAGTTACAACAGGAGCTGGTGAATATGCACCCATACCACCGGTGTTGGGGCCAGTATCTCCATCGTATGCAGCTTTGTGATCCTGAGATGTCGGCAGTGGAAGGATAGTTTTACCGTCGGTAAATGCAATAAAAGACGCCTCTTCACCCTGAAGACACTGCTCTACAATAAGTTTGTTTCCAGCATCGCCAAAAGCTTTATCTGTCATTATTAAATCAACTGCAAGTTTTGCCTCTTTTACAGTCGCGGCTACAATAACACCCTTGCCAGCTGCAAGCCCGTCAGCTTTAACCACCACGGGCGCCCCGGTTTTATCGATATATTTTTTGGCCTTTTTGGGGTCCTTAAATACCTTAAATTTTGCGGTGGGGATATTATACTTTTTTAAAAATTCTTTTGTATAGACTTTGCTTCCTTCAAGAATGGCAGCATCCTGAGTCGGACCAAAGATACGTAAGCCCTCTTTCTCAAATGCATCAACCACACCAACTGTTAGAGACATTTCAGGTCCAATGACGGTAAGGTCAATCTCTTCTTCTTTCGCAAAAGAAACAAGAGCATCAACATCTGTGACGCTTATATCAACACATTCTGCCATTCTCTTGATTCCAGCATTTCCAGGGGCACAAAAGATTTTATTTACACGGGAACTTTGATGAATTTTCCACACCAGAGCATGTTCACGACCACCAGATCCAACAACAAGAACTTTCATTTTTTTCTCCTGACAAGAAAGGACAGCACTTCATTAAAAACACGAAGAGCTCTATTTTATTCGGCTATTCTCACTATAAAAGCGGATAAGCAAATAGTTACAAACAAAAAAAGTATTTTTTTAAAGTCAAAAGATTGACAATTCTGACGAGATGAATACAATGAATGAAGGGCCATTCATTGTACTTTCTTTTTTTCCTTTTTCAAACCTTAAACTTTGATTTAAACATAACACATGCAATCCAATGAAAGCAGCAAATAAACACTCAAAGATTATCCACGCCGCCACAAAAGTTTTTGCTAAAAAAGGCTTCTTTAATGCCAGAATATCTGACATTGCGAAAGAAGCAAAAGTTGCAGATGGTACAATATATCTTTATTTTAACAACAAGTTTGATATTTTAATTTCTGTTTTCGAAGAAGAAATCGGTTCATTGATAGAACAGGTAAAAAAACTTCTTGCTGCTGAGGATGATCCCAGAAAGATGCTGGAAGTCTTCGCAAAAAAACACCTTACAGTCATGAAGAAAAACAAAAACCTGGCCGAAGTTATCCAGATAGAATTACGCCAAAGTGCCAAACTCATAAAAGATTACCGCAATAACAAGTTTAGTGAGTACGTAAATATTATCTCGTCTATAATAAAGCTTGGACAAGAACAGAACATTTATCGAGCTTCCATTCGGCCTGGAATTGCAAAACGTGCTTTCTTTGGTGCTCTTGACGAAATATCACGTATATGGACCGTTGGTGTAGCAACTGAGTATACAGTTGAGGAAACCACCCAGCAAGTGCTTGAAATTTTTCTTTGCGGAATCCTTGAGCCAGAGGCCTCCTCAATTTAACGGTTTTCTGACTTTGTCTTCAAAGGCCTTCGCTCCTAGCACAAAGGCCTTTTCTTTACTAGTTAAAAGTAGAAGGACGAATTGCCATTACCTCAAATTCTCTGTTACCACCAGGTGTTTTAGTAAGGACATCATCGCCTACCTCTTTTCCCAAAATACTCTTACCGAGCGGTGAGAATACCGAGATTGAACCTTTCTTCACATCGGACTCTTCTGAACCGAGCAATTGATAGGAGACCTCTTCATCGGTATCCATATCAAGCAGTTCAACCACGGTCCCAAAGACGGCTCTGTTACAATTAACTGAAACGCAATCTATTACTTCAGCACGGCCCAACTTATCTTTCAGGTCCATAATCCGGCCTTCTATCATCCCCTGACGCTCTTTTGCGGCGTGATACTCGGCATTTTCTTTCAAATCGCCGTGCTCTCTTGCAATTTCAATCGCCTTTACAACAACGTGCCTTTCAACGCGTTCAAGATTGCTTAATTCTTTTTTTAATTTTGTATGTCCTGTTTTAGACATCGGAACGCGTACAACCATTACTTTCTCCTAAAAAGTCACTACTATAAAATAATGGGCCTGAAGTTCATTTCTATAAAAAAATGAATCGGCTACCATCTGTAAATCAAAGAACAAAAGATATCCATCTGCTGAATATCTGTCCCATGTGTAAGTTCGAGCCTGCTATTTAATAGAAAATGGCGACTCATTTCAACAAAAATCTGCGCACTGGCCTCATGATTATCATAGCCGCCAATCTCATATCCAAACGAATATTCTAATTTATAATAGCTTGGGGCCCCTCTGCCAAGAATATCTTCGGCTAACTGATGCTCAAAGGAAAGGGTAAATAAATGCTGCCAATATTTATTTGGACTCCAGTAAGGATGGTCGGATGAATCAAAACCGGATAGTTCATTGTAATTCTTTTGTAGATTAGAATCATCGTTGTGGGAATATTCATATCCATATTTGAACTGCAACAGAGTTGGTTCTGAATGAATAATATAAGAACTCCAAAAATCATATCTGTTTTGATTGTTACCATCTGAATAATCGGTGAAGAGATAATCCGCACCACCAAAAAGACGCGGCATCAGATCAAAATGTATTCCGGCCTTATATTCCCTGGCATTGATACCGACAGAAATAGCTTCCACAGTATCGTTGACAATATCCTGGGACAACCCAAGATAGCCTTTGACTCCATCACCAATCCTTCCATTAACTTTAAAATCATACAATAAAGTACTTTGGTTGTTATCTGTATTCTCTCCACCAAGTGCTGCAATAAAGTCTAAATCGTATATTGGACTCCAATTTATTTTGGCTTTAAGATGGTTACGCCAAAGTCCATGGTCCACATCTAGGGACTCGGCATAGATACGACTCACATCGAAGGACACTTCATGGTTAAACGTAGGCATAAACCACGCCTGCAGCCCTCCTGCTCGTTGTTTAATGTTAAAATACCCTTGCCTGCCATCTTTTTTATTGAAAAAGAAAAAAGGTTCTATTCGAGGAAGACGTTTAAGATCATTTCTGTTGCTGGCCTCATCCAGATCAGGATAGCCGGGACTCCCTTCTTTCATAGCTTCATAGAGAGCTGCTTCTTTACCAAGAAATCCAAGGCGACTATAAATACCGGCAAGATCATATAGATTTTCAGGCGACTGGTCATTCTGGAGAATTTCCTGATACCCATTCATAGCCTGATAATAATTTCCATCAACCATAGCTTTTCGAACGGAGAGCTCGTTTGCTACAATCTGCTGCCAGCGATAATTCGAGTAAAGCGTAGAGGCAATTTTAACCTCTTCACTCTGCAGAAACTCACGGGTATATTCCGGACTCATCACTGTTTTAAGCAGGTTTGGTTTGGCCGGTGTCGTGAATGTCATAATATTCAGCAGAGATTTCTCTGGCGTTGGTAAACGAATAGAAATTTCCTTATCATCGAGTTGTTGAAAAAAACGTTTTTGAACGGCTGGTCGTAAAAGATCATGATAGAGAAGCAAGGAGTCATCAAAACGTTTAGCAGCCCAGAAAGATCTGGCAAGAAGCAGCTGCTGCCTTACAGGTAATGACTCTACCTCAGGTACAGCCTTACGAACACTAAGACTGGTTTCACCACTGGCCACGGATTTCCACGAAGGAGCCAGCACCTCAATAATATCAGTAAAATGAGCGGTCTGAAATTGCAGTTCTAAAAAGTTCTGTTTAAATCCATATTCATCCGGATATTCGTTAGAAAGCATATTATATTTTTCAAGTGCCGCGAATTCATCTCCCATAAGGCGTAGGAGTCTGGCCTGCAGAACACGTCCCCTTAGGGAATCAGGAATATCCACCAGATAGCTTTCACATAGCCTTAAAGCTGTGGCATATGCCCCTATTTCATAAAACTCAAATGCAAATTCGATGAGTTCAATACTGGATTTATGAAGCAAGTCAGTGAAAACTGTTTGACTCTCTTTATCACCCATCTTTATTTCAAGAACTGCATGGTAAGCCTGTAAACGGATATCATCTGGATAAATGGAAAGCAGAGACTCGACAAGTTCCATTGAACGTTTATAGAAAGCTTCATGGTAATAGAGGTTTACCATTGTTTCCAATAATTCAAGGCACTGGGCGTCCTCTTTGGTACAGGGACCTTTTGTCTGACCAAGGAAATCTTCTAAAATTTCAAGAGCCACCTCACCCTGTCCAGATACTTTCAAGAGGGTAATCTTCTCTAAAAAAAGGTCCTTTTCCGTATCTGTTCCTTTAAGATCTGTATTGCCTGATTCGAGAACCAAATATTCATACCACTTCCAGGCAGTATCCCAGTCCTTACTTAAAAGGCTGGTTCGGATCAACTGCTGAAGAGTATCTTCCTTATCCGCTTTATTTTTCAATCGCAATCGAAGAAACTGCTCGGCTTCAAAAAAATTCCCCTCTCCCTGAAAAACAAGCAGTAGCAACCGATTAATCTCTTTTCGCTCTTCTGTCATAAGATCTGGATTCTCATGTAGCTCAAGGAGAATCTTGGCAGCAGCAGAAAACAGATTGTTTTGAATGAGCCCTTTTCCGTATAAAAAACTTCCTTTTATATATATTGATGGTTTTGAGGAGTGTTCAGGTAATAGAGAATAAAAAAGGTTTAGTTCTTCTATAGATCCAATTTTTGCAGCAAGTTCAATTCCTTTCAACAAAGTCTTATGATCAGATGAATTTTCCGTAAGATATTTCTTGTAAAATTGCAATGAGGATAAAAAGTGCATCTGTTTTTCTGCAATAGTCGCTCGAAGTAAATAGTATTGTTCACCATTCTGTTGAGCAGGTACAAGAGAATCAAGGGATTTGTTCGCCGCAAAAAAATTCCCGCTTTGAGCATACAGCTCTGCTAATTTAAATAGTGTTTCTGCGTCTTCCTGATTATGTAAATGTATAATTTCCAGTACTTCTAGAAGCTCTTTTTCTTTTCCAAGAGCATCAAGCTGCTTTGCTATGGAATAGTACACTGCGAGACGATCTGGAATAACTTTTGCCAAATCCCGCCATAGAGTCCAGGCCCCTTCATTTTCCACAATTACCAGAAGATCATTGGCAAGAATTGCCTGAATCCTTTTGATTTCACTAATTACAGCACTGTCACTGGGAACTCTCTGTCGATATTCCTCATAATAGTGAAGAGCTTTGTCCGGGCGTCCCTGTTCATACAGAAAAAGCCGGCCCGTTTGCAAAAAAAGCAACGGCGTTTCCTCACCATATGCTATTCTGACAAGGAGATGAGGTAAGGCCTTGTAATCAAGGTCATTTTCAAGATAATATAAAGAGAGCTTTTGGTGAAATGGAAGGTAGTATGGATGATACTGCAGATACCCTATCCAACTAGTGACGAGCATTTTTTTATTATCTGCAGCCTCAAAGAGAGGGATACTCTCAAGAAAATCTGTATCGTTGCCACCAAACTCATCAATCAGAGTTGTATAATATGTTAAAGCCTTGTCTTTGTTACCCTGTTTTTTACTGTATTGGGCCAGTTGACGAATGATTCTCTCGTCATGGGGGATAATTAAATAGAGTTGTTCCAATAAAGGATAGGCCATGTCATAGCGTTCAAGCCTCTGCAGAGCGACGATCTGGCCCCTGAGCGCCTCTATTGGCCAAGATCCGTTAGGGGACGTTGTATACACCTGTCCAAGGTACTTAGCGGCGCGCTCATAGTGTTTTTGTCTAAGTGCTATTCTTCCACCGTAAAGAAGATATTCAAGAGATGTTGAATCACTTTCAAGAAGCTTTTGAACTACCAGACCGGACTCTTCCCACTTGTCTAAATCCATCAGAAGAAGCAGGTACTCCCGAAGTGCCTCTTCTATATTGGGTTTTTTTATAAGCAGTTCACGGTAAAGATTTGCACCATTTTCCATATCCCCTGCAGCTGAAATCGATCTTGCCCTATTCCAGAGCAGCATCCAATCAGGGACGACTGCGGCCCCCTGCACTTTAACATCATTTATTGTTTTATTTCTTGGGGGCTCTAAGAGAGTATCATCGGCCTGAATTGATGAAGGACAAAAAAGGAATAAACAGAAAAGAAAAGAAAAAACAGTTGTATAGAAAATAGTTCGGTCGACATTTTTCCAATACATTATTACAACATAGCTGATGCTGTTACATTCCATAATGTAATGAAACAAAGTTGCTGAACTCGTAAAAAGTCCAGAATAAGGATGGGTTTGTTAAAAACTTCATATTCGAGGCGCAAGATATTTAAATCATTTCGGCGTACTAGAGTAGGTCG
>CAZDJE010000038.1:0-35203 GCA_964505715.1 uncultured Desulfocapsa sp.
AGAATTAATACGAACAGGAATGCGACATTCATCATTAGTCAGCCAGATGACAGTGTCCCCATCTTTATCGTAGAGTCCCTTAAATTTCATTATTGGAGTAACAGGGAGAACATTCACATCACCCAGTATAGTCTTTCTAATTCGCTCTTCATCGCCCGTGTGTACCACAACTTCGTGGCGTTTTCCATCGGCAAATGTTGGCACAATCACAGGATTGTCCTTCTCAAGATTCATCATACGGGTGAAAAAGAATGATGAAAACTCATTATGAACGACTCCTGTTACTGTAGAGTCAACGGGTGGATTATCATTTTTCTGATACCGAATTTCGCCGGTTTTTTGATTATACTGCGTATGTCTCCTGGCATTATAATCGTTCCCTTCTTTCTGAATCACTTTATAGCTTAGTGGTAATCGTCTTACTCCCAGGACCTGAGTAATAAAATTATCATCCACCGGATAGAAGAAATGAAATAAACCTGAATCTTTTACATGTGCACGCAATTCAAACAGATTTCCAGTTTCTTCAATCCTCACAACTTCCATTCGCAGCTCACCAATTTTTATGCCACCGGACCAGGAAATTTTATAGCTAAGCTGTTCCCCCCCCATATACATAGTAGTTGCTATATGCTGGGAAATTTCACCTTCAGGGAAGGAAACAGCCATACTTTTCGTACAAAAAATGGGAGAACTATTCAGGAGTAAAAGGAGAAACAGGCAATATCTGATCATTATTTTTCAATCAGTAGAGAGAGCCATGTTGCTACAAAAAGAATCATACTGACAATCCCATTCATGGAGAAAAAAGTGCCCTTTATCTTCGACAGATCATTTGGATTGACAAGTTTATGCTGATAAAAAATTACACCTGCAGCGAGAAGCACTCCGAGAAAATAGAATAGATTAAGCTTAGCCTGAATGCCAGTAAATGCAAACAGGCCAAAAGCCAGAATGTGAAAGAAAACTGCCAGACGAAAGGCATTACGCGATCCAAGCTTTGCTGGTAGAGAGTAAAGACCGGACGTTTTGTCAAAATCAGCATCAAGGCAGGCATAGATAGTATCAAAACCTGCCACCCAGAAGACAACTCCTAAAGAGAGGGCCCATGGATAACCTGCTAATGAGCCCTGCACAGCTACCCAGCCACCGAGTGGAGAAAACGCAAGAGCCACACCTAATACTAAATGGCAAAAGGACGTAAATCGTTTTGTAAGCGAATAAAAAAGGGTCAGACCAAGAGCAAGCGGAGCAAGCTTTAGCGTAAGGGGATTGAGGGACCAGGCAGCAAAGAAAAACAGTACGCCTGCAATAATCACCATACTCCAAGCCTCTACACCACTAACTGCACCGGATGGAATAGCACGATCAGCAGTTCTTGGATTCGCTCCATCAAATCTCGCATCAACAATACGATTGAAGCCCATGGCACAGGTTCTCGCCCCCACCATTGCCAGAACAACCCATAAAAAAGTGAGCGCATCGGGGAAGCCCCGGTCAGCAAGAAATGCCCCCATAAAGGCAAAAGGCATGGCAAAGATGGTGAGTTTAAACTTGATCATCTCAAGGAGAACAGAAAATTTCTGAAACATTATCTGGATTCTCCCCAGCGTTTTCTATCTTTCATAAGAAGACCGAGCTGATCGCCAAGTCGCCATGAAAAAGTAAGCGCAGCTTCTTGCAGAGTTTTAGGTTTTAAATAAAAACCGGGATGAGGGGGACAAATGACCGCTCCTGCTTCCTGTGCTGCCAGCATGTTTTTTAAATGGGTCCTGTTTAATGGCGTTTCTCTGGCAACAAGAATAAGCTTTTTATTTTCTTTCAGCATAACATCCGCGGCGCGATGAATGAGATTACTGGTTATCCCAGCTGCAATTGCTGCTAGAGTTCCCATGGAACATGGTATAACCACCATAGCATCATATCCTGCTGACCCCGACGCCGGTGCTGCTGCAAAATCATTACAATCAAACCAATGAGTCACGCTTGGAAGATTGTCTGGGATAGAATCATGCTCAATTGAAAGCACTTTTCTACCGGATTCTGAGCATATTCCATGGACTAGCACATCTTCCTGCTCAAGTAGTTCCAGAAAAGATTGCAGATAGAGCATGGCCGAAGCACCAGTAACTGCTACTAGAATTTTTTGCATTGTATTACTCTAATTAGGGAAGATAGTAAGTGGAACAGAAAGAGGGGATGCCTCTTTTCTATCAATTAAATAGGTAAAAAACTTCTCAAGGGCAAGCCGTTTATTTTTTCCAAGATCATACTCAATGGCACGAAGATACACATAGCACTCATCGGGATGCATGGGAATACGTGGCGCAACATTTTCACAAATGGATTCAAGCTGAGCCCTCCCCTCTCCTCTACAGTATAAGAATTCTTGGTGAATTGCCGCTACGACATCAGGATGTTTACAGCAAAACTCTTTGCGAGCTGCACAAACAGCAAACACAAAAGGCAAATTCGTATATTGGCACCATACTTCTGCGAGATCAAGTTTATAGGGAAATTCGTCACTGGCTGCTAAACGCAGAGCCTCATCGCCAATGGCAAGAATGCCTCCAGCTTGGACAGCCTTCTGTCCATTTACATCACCAACTTCATAAGTGGGGTGCACATGAAAGAATTCCTCAAGGATCACCTTTACAAGACTGATCGATGTTTCGGACTGTCCACTGAGCAATACGGTATGACTACCAAGTAATTTGGGCTGAACACGTGAAAAAAGAAATACTGAGCCTACGGAACCATTTGCACTAATGGATAGATCGGCAAGTATATTATACTGTTCAGGACGGACCCCATACTCATAGGAAGAGACAAATCCCAGATCAAGCTCACCGGCAGCCAGCATTTTATTCAGAGTGGAGGGTGGTGCCTCTACCACGGTCCAGTCTTCAGGGTGGTTGCGAGTTTTCCAGGTTTCATAAATCGGAGCGGTATTAATAAAATTCACCATTCCAATGCGGACTCTACTCATAGTTCTTCTCTTTCGCACTTTCCATTTAAAGGCGTATCATCGGAACGCAGCCACATTACTGAATCGGGATGCCCCCCGGTAATCAGTTGTTCAAGGAGTTCCGAGGCAGTTGCAACCCTATCGAGTTGATCCCCCGATACGTTAAGGATAGAGCTGGTTTTTCCCTTCTCAAGGGAGCCGTACATGTTATCCCGATTGAGTGCAATCGCCCCACCATATGTTGCCATGGAAAATATGCTATCTACTAAAACCGTTGGATTTAGTTTTTTTAGAAGTGCCATTTCAGCCCACATATCCATCGTTGGATTTGAAGCGATTGAATCAGTTCCCAATGCTGGTAACATCTGAAGAGCAAGAAATTGACCAAGCGGTGCACGACCAACTGAAAGAAAGTCATTACTTGTTGGACAAAGGCAAATATGAGCCTCAGAATCTGCGAGAATTTGAATTTCCTTATCACTCATGTGGACACAGTGTACGCAGAGAGTAGCGTTATCGAGAATTCCATTTTGCTGTAAATATCCGACCACACCTCTCGTGTCAATTCCTGGAATAGGAAAAGTATTATCATCGGCGCCGCGATTTTTTAGAAATGTTGCAAAACATCCGGTCCCATCATTTAGCAAAAGAGATTCATCTAGGTTTTCGGACAAATGGAGTGAAAAAATAGATTGCTGTTGTTTGCTTCGCGTTTTGAGATACCTGAGTAACTCAGGAGTCGCAGAATAAGGGGCATGACCTGTTACCTTCCGATCATCGTCAAGTTCTCCAATATTTGCAATCACTGTTTCAGTTGCAGAAGCTGATGGTCCAATAACCTCTAGAAGAGAGATGATTTCAGCAGAACAGGAATCGAGTTTTCCAAAATCACAATTTCCAATATCAAGCATCAAGCCAACGCCAGAGCCAACCTGTTTCAGAGCTTCCTTTTCTGCAGCAGCGCGAATAACTTCCATGGGAAGATCCGAGGCCATACGTATTTTAATTAGAGAGGATATCCAATCACACATTGTACTTTCAGAAGATTCCTGATGGACTGTGCCATAGGCAGAAAGATCCAGATGAATATGTGCATTCACAAGAGCTGGAAGTATAGCTCCTGAACATTTCGTGACGGGAAGAGTTGGAAAACGGATTGAAATATCTCGATAGGAACCAACCGCGACAATTGAATCACGGCCAAGCACAACTGCACCATCGGGGATGACAGCAGAGGTAACCGGAACTACCCAGGGCGCCCTGAATATTTGAACGTTTTGTTTTACTACAGGAGGAGACACGATAAGTACTCAGGCAACGAGAGTGTAATCCATCAAACGCTGTCTGGGGGTAAAACCTGCATCAACAACCAGACGTTTTATCTCATCTTCGGATAATCGAAAACTGATGCCAGCTGCAGCAACAACGTTTTCTTCAATCATTGTGGAACCAAAATCGTTGGCTCCAAAATAGAGTGAGATTTGGGCGATTTTGGGACCCTGAGTGACCCATGACGCCTGAACATTATCAAAATTATCAAGATAAATTCGAGACAGCGCAAGCATTCTTAAGTATCCATATCCGCTAGTTTTTTCTATGGGAGCCAGCTCCGCAAGAGCGGTATGGTCTGGCTGAAAGGGCCAAGGGATAAAGGCTGTGAAACCTCCTGTTCGGTCCTGTAAGTCACGGAGGCGACGCAGATGTTCCAGGCGCTCCTCAGCGGTCTCAACATGGCCAAACATCATGGTAGCAGTAGTACGAAGTCCCTGCTTATGGGCCTCCTCCATAACTTCTATCCAATGATCCGCAGTCCCCTTTAGAGGAGCTGTAAAGTCACGCACCCGATCGGAGAGGATCTCAGCACCACCACCTGGAATGGAATCAAGACCAGCCGCCATAAGACGGGAGATAACTGTGCTGACAGAGAGATTTGAAACTTTGGCAAAGTGATGTATTTCAGGGGGAGAAAAACCATGAACATGAATACCGGTTGCCTTCATAAAACGAAGCATATCCTCATAGTATTCTATCTGAAGATCCGGGTGTAACCCGCCCTGAAGGAGAATCTGAGTTCCTCCAAGGTCTTGCGTTTCCTGAATTTTAAGAGCAAGCTCATCCTTAGTGAGCAGATAACCGTCCTTGTCTTCGGGAGCCTTGAAAAAAGCACAAAATTTACAAGCAGATACGCAAATATCCGTATAATTTATATTACGATCTATGACATAGGTAACATTTTTCTCGGGATGACGCTTTTCTCTGATAGCATTTGCAAGAAAACCGAGCTGATACATATCGGCCCTATCGTTGAGCTGTAAAAACTCATCATCGCTAATTCTGCCGCCGGATAAAACGGTATCACTAATAGTATTAAATGTACTTTTTTGCATGGATATCACCTGATATGAATTATTCGTGAATCTGAATAGTTTTATACAGTGTATCCCGTTCAATGGCTGTACGACCGGCTTCTTTGATCAACTTCACAAGGGTGGTTGATCCAATCGCCTGCTCTGTCTCGGCTCCTGCCATATGGGTAATAACTTCTTCTTTAACGGTTCCATCCATATCATCTGCACCAAACGAGAGAGCTATCTGAGCGACTTTAGGACCAATCATTACCCAGTAGGCTTTGATGTGCGGAAAGTTATCTAGCATAAGTCTGGCAACGGCGATATTTTTCAGATCATCAATTCCTGTTGTCCGTGAAATATGAGACATTTCTGTATTTTTTGGATGAAAGGCAAGAGGGATAAAGGCAAGGAACCCGTTTGTTTCATCCTGAGCCAGTCGAAGAGCATCGAGGTGCTCGACACGCTCGGCCATTGTTTCAATATGGCCATACAACATGGTGGCATTGGTATGCAGGTTATGTTTGTGAGCAACCTTTGCAACCTCAATCCAATCCTTTCCTGGAAGCTTTCTCTCACAGGTGAGTTCACGTATCCGTGGAGCAAATACTTCCGCTCCACCACCAGGAATAGAGCCAAGACCAGCTTCTTTTAATAACTCAAGAGTTTCTCCAACTGGTTTATCAGCAAGTCCTGCAAGATGTGCAATCTCAACGCAGGTAAAGGCCTGAATATGAACTTCTGGCCGAACTTCTTTAATACCTTTCAGCAAATCAGTATAGTAGGAAAAAGGAAGATCGGGATGGATACCGCCAACCATATGAATTTCAGTGATTGGTTCATCGAGACGGTCACGAACTTTCTGCTTTACCGTCTCAAGATCCATTTCATACGCTTGCTCATGCTCCTTATCTTTTCCAAAGGCACAAAATTTACAGAGATTGGTACATATATTTGAATAATTGATATGTTGGTTATAGATAAAATAAGTATTATCGCCGTTTATTCTATTTCGAACAAGATTCGCCATATAGCCAAGCGACAGAATATCATTAGAATTATATAGACGTATACCATCATCACATGAGAGTCGCTCGCCAGCTTCTACTTTCTCAAGAATGTCTCCAAAACCTGCATTTTTAATAAAATTTTCCATAGTCATAAAAAAAGGCCGGGAAGTTTTCCCGGCCAATATCCTGCAAAATATAATTAATTAATCTAAAAAGAACTTTAATTTGTCTCGACGACTAGAATGCCGAAGTCTGTTCAAGGCCTTCTTCTCAATCTGTCGAATTCGCTCGCGGGAAACATTAAAACGTTTCCCTATTTCTTCGAGTGTATACTCAGCCTTTTCACCAATCCCAAAACGAAGTCTGATAATTTTTTCTTCTCGCTCACTCAAAGTGGAAAGTATCTCCTCCACTCTACCGGAAAGCTCTCTATTTTGAACAGCCTCATAGGGCGATTGTGATTCCTGATTTTCAAGAAAATCACCGAGGGTAGAGTCATCGTCACCAACGGGAGTTTCAAGAGAAATGGGTTCTCTTGAAGCTTCAAGGATGGCGAGAATCTTATCCATGGGAAGATCGGTATTCTTCGAAATCTCAAGCGGAGTTGGTTCTCTTCCAAGCTCTTTATAAAGTGCATAAAAGGCTTTAAAAAATTGACTCCTGAGTTCAAGAAAATGAACAGGCAAACGAATCGTTCTGGTTTTATCAAGAATGGCTCTTGTGATAGCCTGACGAATCCACCAGGAAGCATAGGTGGAGAACTTGTTTCCTTTGGTATAGTCAAAACGAAAGACGGCACGCATTAGACCAAGATTCCCTTCCTGAATGAGATCAGCAAGAGTGAGTCCCTGATGCATATACCGTTTTGCAATTGAAACAACGAGACGAAGATTCGCACGTATCATACAATCTTTTGCAACTTCAATAGACCGTGAATACGCCTCAAGCTTTGTCTGTAACTCTATAAGTTCACGGCATTCAGAATGCTTTTTAGCAGCACTGACCACGCTGTAACGCATAAAGTTAAGCTGTTGCTTTTTAGGTTTGAGCGTGGGATCTCTCTTTTCCCAGAGAGCAATACGAGTACGAAGAAGTTCAAGATCCTTAAAACCGGATTGATCGAGTCGAATCGCTTCGATAATCGAATCAAATCCCTGTCTGATGGTCTTTGAATACTTAGCTTCTTCTTCCGGGGTCAGAAGGTCAAATTTTCCCATCTCCCGTAAGTACGTGGTGGTTGTCTCTTCGCCGTCGTGAGCTTCATCTTCCTGCAAGTTTGTGGTGCTATCTTCTTCAAGATCACCCCCACCGGAATCATCGGGCTTTTTCCAGACTTCACCAGAAAGTGTCCGTTTCTCACCATCTTTTCCATCCTGGGTCACAATTTCAATACTGTGAGCACCAAGGAAATTAAATACTTTCTCAATAGCGGCGGGATCTTTAATCTCTTCAGGAAGGAGTTTGTTCAGTTCCGTAAAACTAATGCACCCTTCCTCTTTTCCTGCCTTGAGGAGATCTTCTTTAAGTTCGGCCTGCAATGGGAGGTCGCTCCTTTAACTAACTATAAATATCTTTGAAAGTGCTAAAGAACAAAAACTATGTTCTAGACACAATAAATTATCATCAATGTAGAAAAAAAAAGGAAATGTTCAAGCGTATAAAATAAAAAATGGCAGCCAAATGCTGCCCAACAGAACCCTTTCTCAACATCAAACACTACAACACGAACCAGCAAAAAGCAATCAAATATCATTTTTTAGCTGCGAAATATTTTCATCCAGCAATTACTCTCATCAACGTATTTGCTAAGCAATAGTGTTGATGTTAGAATATCATTGTCCTCTTTAATAAACCAGCCAACAACATACTACCATGACAACTGACCAACATAAACGCGCAAGCGGTATTCTCGCTCACATATCATCCCTTCCTTCACCCTACGGAATTGGAGATATTGGCCCATCTGCCCACAATTTCCTCGCCTTTCTTCAAAAGAGTGGCCAGACTCTCTGGCAATTTTTGCCAACGGGACCAACAAATCCGGTTTTTGACAATTCCCCCTATATGAGCACTTCGGCCTTTGCCGGATCCCCCCTTCTTATTTCACTCGAATTGCTTCATAACGATGGCTTACTCGAGACAAAAGAGTTGGATCATACTGACTTCTCAGAATACCAAGTTGCTTTTGAAGATGTGGCAAACTTTAAAAGCAGTCGCCTCCATCTTGCATTTAAAAAATTTGACACCAGCAAAAACAATTCCGATTTCCACACATTCAAGCAGAGTACCTCCTGGTTGGCCGATTACTCTCTTTTTATGAGTATGAAGGAAGTTTTTCATCAAAAAGGATGGTTCGACTGGCCGCCAAAACTTGCTACCCGTGACAAAAAGACCATACTGGAGATGGTACAAAAACATAGCGATCTCATCAATTATTACGCCTTTGAACAATATGTGTTTTTCACCCAGTGGCAGAAGCTCAAATCTAAGGCTGCAGCCATGGATATTCAGCTTGTGGGGGATATTCCAATTTATGTTGGCTGGGACAGCGTTGACGTATGGGCAAACCAGTCAATTTTTGCACTAAACGATAAAACCCACGCGCCAGAAACAGTTGCAGGAGTCCCACCCGACTACTTCTCAAAAACTGGACAAAGATGGGGAAATCCGCTTTACAGGTGGAACAGCTCAGACAAACTGGTGAACAAACAATTATACTCCTGGTGGACCGAACGGTTCCGATCAATTTTTCAACTGGTGGACATTGCTCGAGTTGATCATTTTCGTGGTTTTGAGTCTTATTGGTCTATTCCTGCATCCGAAAAAACTGCAATAAAGGGAAAATGGGTCAAAGGCCCAGGTATTCACCTATTTGAAGAGATTTATAGAACATTAGGCCCGCTCAACATTATCGCTGAAGATTTAGGGGAAATCACCCCTGAAGTCATTGAGCTGCGTGATGCCCTAAATTTCCCTGGTATGAAGATATTGCAATTCGCCTTTGACGGTGACAGGAAAAACAGCTTCCTTCCCTATAATTTTGAGACTCAAAACAGCGTGATCTATACGGGGACACACGATAATGACACGACCGTTGGTTGGTATCTCAGCCGGCAACTCTCAGCATCAAGACGTCAAGAACTGCTGCGTTTCTGTAATCGTGAAAATGATGACTCAGTTATCCATAGGGATCTTATTCACCTTGCGCTCTCATCGATCAGCCGCTATGCCATCTTCCCACTCCAGGATATCCTTGGCTTTGGCAATGACTGTAAGATGAACAGTCCAGGAACTAGTAAAGGAAATTGGGCCTGGCGATGTGCTCAGCGCTTTCTCACAGATTCCGTTTCCATCTGGTTACAAAAAGAATGTGAACTCTTCGGGCGCTGTCCTGTACAAAAAACTCCAGCTAAAAATGATAAATAATCTTTTTGTTCTTGGGAGTCCTCGCCGAAACGGCAACTCTGAGACCATGGCAAATAATGTCGCGGCATCGCTACTAAAAAACAGAGAAAACAGTGTGGAATATATCCATCCTTGCAGCCTCAAAATTTCACCCTGCTTATCATGTGGAGGATGTTCCAACAGTGGCATATGCATTCTTAATGATGATATGACCGATCTCTATACAAAGATCGACGCTGCCCATCGTATCTTTTTTGTCAGCCCAGTTTATTTTTATGGGCTGAGTGCTCAGATTAAATCCTTTATCGATCGATGCCAGGCATTATGGGCGAGGAAGTACCTCCTTGGCATAAAAAATAACAGGGCGCCTGGTTGCACAGGACATCTTCTCTCCTGCGCTGCAACCGGAGGTGACAAAGTATTTGAAGGATCAATTCTAACCATAAGATGTCTATGTGATACATTGGGGCTTCACTATTCTCCCCCTTTGCTGCTTAAAAACATTGATGAAGCAGACGCTCTTCAAAACAGTTCTGAAAAATTGGGCATTTGCAAATCCTATGGCAAAAAAGTCCGACCAATACTTTAATTCTTTCTAGGTACTCCTCTCAGAGTACAATTCAAGAAAAGCTTGAACAAATCCTTGACAAGCCCTTCTCGGTCAGGTAAAAAAGACACGCACTTATGGCCCCATCGTCTAGCGGTTAGGACGCTGGCCTCTCACGCCGGAAACCGGGGTTCGATTCCCCGTGGGGTCACCATAACTTTAAAAAGGGCTTAATCCAAACGGATTAAGCCCTTTTTTCGTTTATTGCTGGTACATCTTTATTGACAGAGTTTTCAAGCAGAGTTATTTTAACAGAGTTAGCGACACCTAAAACCATCTCGCGGATATACATCTGCATAAAAACACATATAAAAATGTCTGAAATAAATCTTAGAAATATGGCAAAGAACCAATCAGGGACCATTAAATCCGTGAAGGTAGGAGGCGAACTGGGGCGGAGAATCAGAGAGATGGGACTTGTGCCGGGTACTGAAATAACTATTCAGGGACGTGCCCCATTATATGACCCCGTAGCACTCCGGGTTATGGGCGGCACTCTCACTCTTCGAAATGATGAGGCCGATCATATCGTAGTTAATATCACCGACGAGGGCTGAATAATTTCGACGCCCGCTTCCTTCAGCAATACAAGTGCCACACTGTCGCTCTCTTCTGCAACCACCTCATCCGGCTTTAGCTTTAACAGCCAACGTCCCACCAGCAAGCCTTTTTTCTTTTTTGCTGATTTGTAGCGGTTCTCTATAAATTGGCGTTTTTTGACATCTTTAGATTTATTACTGATGGTCTCGACAAGAAACCATGGCGCCGAGGCCAGGTTCTGAACACTCAACTCGCCATCGGGACTTTGCACCGGAATAACCCTGCGACTAAATTCACCAACTGCAAAATGTGGTCGTATCCGTGCCATCACCAAGCCTGGAAATTCTACCAGCAACTCTTCCTCGAGACGGTCGGACACAAGATCGGCAACTTTATGTGATGGCGTCCGTAACTCGACATCCATATCAACAAGAAATCGTCCACCAGCCTTCCTACTAAAACACCTTTTTACTCGACTGATACGTGGGTACTCTTCTACAAATTTAATAATCTCTCTTTCTGTTTCCCGATCAATAGAGGCATCGAGCAAGTCTTTCAAAGCCCCAACGAACAGATGGCCACCAGCATAAAAAACAAATATCGACACAATCCCTGCTGCAAGCCGATCAACGTTAATCCCAAAGGGAACAGCTATTAAGCTGAGAAGAACCACAGCCGTGGAGAGTGAATCGGCAAGATAATCTCTTGCATCGGCTATCAGTGCAGGGGAATTAAGCCGCCGTCCGGCACGCAGCTGTATCAAACCAAAGCCCAAAGCAATAAGAAAAGAGATCGCAGCAACCGGCAGCGCAATTCCAACATCCGGGAGACTTGGTACCCCAAACAGTGCCTGACGTCCAATTTCATACCCGGCAAGGATAACTGCAACGGATGTGATGAGTACCGCCACGGTTTCAGCTTTATATAAACCATAGGGAAATGACGGGTGCTCTCGGCCTGCCACCCATATTCCTACAAAAACGGCCGTGGAAGCAAAGACGTCCGTTGCCGAATTAATCGCATCACCAATGAGTGCAGCGGAACCAGAGAGAACACCGGCGAGACCTTTGCTGAGAGCAAGAAAGAGATTTAAGGCTATGGAAACAATTGCCCTCTTTTTTGCCTCACTTAATTTTTTTCTGGATTGGTTACTTGTCATATTTCAAAGAGTTTTCTTACACCTGTTTTTATTATTTTCCTTACTATAACTATTCACGATCGATTCAAGAAGCCAATAATTTCTCTTTTCTTATCATTTTCTTTAAAAATCCACCTCCACTCCCTTGATAATAGTGTTGACAGAGCATAATGTTTGGTGTACCTAACATGGCTAAATGGAGAATTAAATGACCCTGAACGAACTCAACAAAAAATGCGGCTGTTTTGCCAGGAAAGTCCAGAAATGTGGCCAGGGTAAACAGTGCAATTCTCACCACGGTCCTCTTTCTGAAAATTGTCAGGCAGGCAAAATTAAAATCTGCAAGATAAAAGGCGACAGGAAGCTTTGTGCCAGAATGGCATCACTTGGCGTGCTCCCCGGACAGGAAGCTGAGCTTATCTGCCCACAACGCGGAGCTCAGTGTTTGTTGAAAATCCATGGTGGTACCCTAAGTCTCGACCAGTTAACCAGCAATAACATTATCGTCCAGTCGATTTAAACAGCAGCCCTCTGAAGGACTGCTTTTTTTTGGGGCTAGCGAATTAGTCTCCCCTAACTACGAGGTTTCTACTATGTGGCAGACAGTAATAGTTGGTACCATTGTTGCTCTTGCCCTCTTTTTTGTCGGGAAGAAGGTATATCACATGATTCATCAGGCAATGGATCCAAAACAAGATATTTCCTGCGGCTGCGGCTGCAGTGGCTGCAGTGTCAGTAACTGCAACAGCAGAGACAATAACAAACCAGAATAACCTTTATACATTTCGGTCAACATAAATGAGTCACAAACCTATAACCATGGCCCTTGCCGGCAATCCCAATGCTGGTAAAACCACTCTTTTCAATCAACTCACCGGTGCAAGACAGCATGTTGGGAACTATCCGGGTATCACCGTAGATCATAAAGAAGGCTACTTCGATCATGATGACCGTAAAATCAGCATTACCGACCTTCCAGGAACCTATTCATTAACAGCATATTCCGTTGAAGAAATAGTCACTCGAGACTTTCTGACAAACCAGAAACCTGACGTTGTTATCAACATTGTGGACGCATCAAATCTGGAACGTAATCTCTATCTCACCACCCAGTTTCTTGAAATGGGAGCCCCGATTATCATCGCCTTAAACATGATGGATGTGGCAAAAGATCGGGGAATCGAGATACGTATCAACAGACTTGCAGACCTCCTTGGTGTTGTTGTTGTACCTATTATTGCGCGGTCCGGTGAAGGAACTGACAATCTTATCAGTGAAGCGATTCGCCTTGCCAATGCAAACATTACCTGGACGCCACGTGATATCTCCTACGGCGAAGATATCGATGAAGTACTTATGGAACTGCTCGATACAATAAGTGAATCTTCCTTTCTTACCGACTCCTACCAGCCACGTTTTACTGCTATTAAATATCTGGAACATGATGACCAGATGCTTACAAAGGGCCAGGAAGCCAATCCAAAACTCGCAACACAACTTGAACAATCTATAACCACTATATCCGATCATCTCCTAAAGACCATGGATGTCTACCCGGAAGCGATCATTGCAGATCATCGCTATGGCTTTATTAAATCAATATTAAGACAGGGAGTAATGACCCATAAGTTTGACACAGACCGATTGTACACCTCTGACAAAATAGACAAAGTGCTTACAAATCGTCTTGTCGGGCCAATTTTTATGTTAGCCATCCTCTTTGGCCTATATCAATTTACATTTTCCTGGAGTGAGATACCGGTTGCCTTAATGGGAGGACTCTTTGGCTGGCTTGGAGGAGTTGTTGATTCGATTCTCCCGGATGGGATGTTAAAATCCATGATCATTTCAGGGGTCATCGACGGCGTTGGTGGGGTTCTCGGTTTTGTTCCTCTTATTATGTTTATGTTTTTTGGAATTGCAGTGCTTGAAGACTCCGGTTATCTCGCACGAGTCGCTTTTATGATGGACAGAGTTTTCCGGTTTTTCGGACTCCACGGATCAAGTGTTATGCCATTTATTATTTCCGGCGGTATTGCCGGTGGCTGCGCCGTACCAGGGGTTATGGCCACAAGAACCCTGCGCTCGCCAAAAGAGAGAATGGCCACCCTGCTCACCGTTCCTTTTATGAATTGCGGAGCGAAGGTACCCGTTCTTGTCCTGTTAATCGGTGCTTTCTTTTCAGATCATAAAGCATTGTATATGTTTCTTTTTACTATGCTTGCCTGGCTTGTTGCTCTTTTGGCTGCAAAACTTCTACGTACCACGGTGCTTAAAGGAGAGGCGACCCCCTTTGTAATGGAACTCCCTCCCTATCGTTTCCCAACATTTCAGGGCTTACTGATTCATACCTGGGAACGCACTTGGCAATATATTAAAAAGGCGGGAACGGTAATTCTAGGAATATCCATTCTTCTCTGGGCCCTAATGACCTTTCCAGGACTTCCGGAATCTGAACAAGACAGCTTTCAAAATGCACGAGAACAGATAACAGAAAGCTATTCTTTAGCAGTACAGCAGGAACTTGGAAGTATACAAGCCGCTGCCGCTACACTCTCAGAAGATGCAAACACACTCCAGGGGCAACTTCTTCAAATCGACTGGGACGAATCGGCTGCCTCCCTGAAAAACTCAATTGCTGGCAGAATCGGCAGTTTTTTTGAACCCGTTTCGAGTTACGCTGGATTCGACTGGAAAACAAATATTGCAATACTTGGTGGATTTGCGGCCAAAGAAGTGATTATTTCAACACTTGGTACTGTCTACTCGATGGGAGAGGTTGAAACCGATGAAACAGACTCACTTGGCAAACGACTTGTAAGAGATCCAAACTGGAACAGTGTAGTTGCAGTATCGGCCCTTATATTTATTATGTTCTATGCACCCTGTTTCGTAACCGTGGTCTGCATAGCTAAAGAGGCGTCATGGAATTGGGCATTTTTTTCCATGGCCTTCAATACCTTTTTTGCTTTTTTGGCCTCGGTTGCCGTATTTCAGATTGGCAGTTTCTTTGGATAAAGAGATAAACAGAGGAGCCGGAACTTTTTTCCAGCTTCTCTGCTTCAGTGCACTAGAGTGTTTTACAACAGTTTTCGCATCACAGTCTGAAATGAATCCCAATCGGTTATTCGGTACAAATACATCTTAATCAAACTCTTTTCACGTATGGTCATAATAGGTCTCTCCTCAGGCATTACCTGTTTTTGTTGCCCGGGAACACAAAAATCCCCGGCCTGAACGCTACATTCATATCCGAGGATTTCCCTTTATATCCACAAGATCAATTGATCACCGATATTCCACGACAATGATCATCTCTATTTATTCAGGAAGGTTTTCTGACTTCCGGATACTGCCCATCCTGCGCCTTCCCGACGAAAACTTCAAATCAGTGGCATAATGCGGATATCATTCCGGTTACAGCGGCGGGCCCGTCTTTGATTTTCACAAAGTTCCCTTTTCAGTCTTTTTAGAGACACCTGAATATGCTAATATCCTATCTGAACAGGGTGACTACGTCAAGGTCTTTCGACACAACAACACAACATGTTGAGTACCCCATAAAGAGATGGCACCACGGAGGAGATTTTTTGAACCCTAAACATTCCATTTCTGTGCTTCTGCTTTGTATATTTCTTATCACCGGATGTGCAGAACAACAATCAGTTACCATGATGCCAGCCCCGGTTGCCTACCATAATAAGGAAGTTGATCCTTTTTCCCATCTCAGTCTGGCTCAAAAAACAACATCCATTTCTATATTTTATGCAACCAACAGAAATCCTGAGATATCTTCTACTACATTTTCATACGGTAATGAAATGAGTACAACGTTGCACCTAGGAAAACTACAGGTTCAATTTGGAGACAATCAAACAAGTTGGGATGATCTTTACCACGCCTCTACCAACGCAGACATACCGGAGCCGATCCAGATCTCGATCTCATCAGGAAATGAGCTTTCGGTCATTGATACTGACACACTTAATCCGGACAATTTTCCCATTCCCCCTGAGATCAAACCGTTCACCGATGCAATAAACAGGGAACTTGAGGCCGCCATTGATAAAGAAATTGTTATCTACATCCATGGTGCAAAAGGCAGCTTTTTAAAATCAGCCACTTTGACGGCTGAAATTGACCACTTTTCTGGTCGTGATTTTATCGCAATCGCTTTTACCTGGCCCTCCCGGCAAAATATTTTGAATTACCTTGTAGGAAATGATGTTGAACGTGCCCAGCATTCTTCGTCCACGCTTCATGCTTTAATAGAGATACTGGCAAAACATACCATCACAGAGTCTATTAACATTATAAGTTACAGTGCCGGAGGAAAACTTCTTTCAAAGGCTATATATGAGCTGCGTCATAGCCATCCACTTCTTTCTGCTGAGGAACTCAAAACAACTTTTAAACTTGGTACTCTCCTTTTTACCGCTGCTGATGTCTCTGTCGACACCTTTTTAGAGAGATTACCAGACATAAGTGATATGGCACAGCAGGTGGTAGTGACCGTCTCAGACGCCGACAATGTACTTAGATATTCGAAATTATTTATGCGTGGTGGTGATCGTATCGGGACAAGAAAAGCTGAGTTTGGAGAGAGTGCATTTGTTTTAGACGCGGGAATAAGAAATTTTGAAATTGTAGACTTTTCCTTTGGCAGTGAAGAACGAGGCTTTAATATTACAGGACACCACTACTGGCACAGGCACCCCTGGGCCAGTAGTGATGTCATTTTTCTTCTACGTAGCGACAATTCCAGTAAGTTTCGTGGTCTCACCCCATCTGGCATTGAAGGAACCTGGTATCTTCCGGCAGAATATCCAAGTCAGGTCAGAAGTGCTATTAAGCAGCACTTTGGAAATGAATGGTAAGACTCTCTTTGGCAGAATTTTCCCAAGGAAGTGTATTACTGAGGCGACTTGAATCAAACTTATTTTTTGCAGGGTTTCTGATTGTTCAGCATTCCCTTTCCACCTTGATGATTTTTGTTGCCACCATTTTTACTGCAACCACTTCTCCATGCCCACAGACCTACTAAGTCCTGCTTCTTCCGCCTTGGCATGCATGGAGCTGCGAAGATCAAATAATTCACCGCCTAGATGATCAACTTTTGGGGCGTTATCTGCTTCTTAGGCTAAGGATTACTTTTTGATTAGGACAGCAAATAAGAACTTTTTTCACACGTTTTTGCTCTTCACTTTCCTAAATAGTCATAAACAAAATGACGTCATTAAAAAACTCAAAAAAAAAGCCCCTCTGGAACAGACCAGAGGGGCAAGGGAGGGGAAGAAAAAATGAAGTTCATTTTCCATATCTTATTACAACATACGTGCCAGCTTCACACAAAAACAGACATCATACTGGTTTTATTAACATTATCACAATTGCCTTTAAAACTGTAATCAACAAACACAAGCACGCCTGTATCCTTTTTACCCACCCTATCTATAGAGTGAGTATTTAATACTCAGGTACAAGAGCGCTTAGCTAATCTCGATAACCTTCCCACCTCGTCGTTTGTCAGCTGCCCCTTCCTTGCCGGGAATCACGGCGTGAACTCCACCGAAATAGACCCCCTGAGACTCCCATTGATTGACCTTAGCATATTTTTTCAGCGTCTCGACGGAATCCGCAGCAAAACCCGGTTCCATCTGAACGGTCTCTCCGTCCCAGTGTAAACGGGGAGCATCAACGGATTCCTGGAGATTCCTCTTAAAATCAACAACCTGTCCAAGTACCTGGGTCACGGCGGTTCTGATTCGTTTTGAGCCGCCACTTCCAATAACCAGCTTCACCTCATCACCTTTTACAAGCAGTGATGGAGACATCATCGAGCCTACTCTTTGACCGGATGGACTGGAATGAAATCCTTCCGGATGCAAATCATCTTCCCCCATCATATTGTTTAACATCACCCCGGTACCGGGAGCAAAATAACCGGCCCCTTCCCCATTAGAACAGGTCATGGCAGCACAATTCCCTTTTTTATCGGCAATGGAGATATGGGTCGTCCCTCTTGAAAACATCCTGATAGTATCAATATGTTTGTTAACTACACCTGAACTAACAATGTTTACTAAATCTTTGGCTTCTGAAAATCCGGATTCCCTTATTTTTTCAACCTCCTGCATAAGACCTGTGGTTTGAATCAGGTAATCTTCCGATCCAAACTCATAGGCTGGATTGTTTCTGGAATATTGAGATTTGAGAAACAGTGAAAGCCCAATAAGTGCGCCCCCCATAGATGGGGCGGGGGAAGTAAACAACTCATAATCACGAAATGAAACCCGAAGAGGATCTTTTTCCTTTACCTCATATGCATTTAGATCATCAAAGGTTAGCAAGCCGTCCTGTTCAGCCATCTCCTTTCCTATGGCTCTTGCTATATCTCCATTATAGAAATCCCTGCCTCCATCATGCGCAACAGTCTCTATAAAAGCAGCAAGTTCTGGATTCATAAGCATATTATTTTCAATAAGACTTTTTCCGCCTGACCTGTATATTTCCTTTCCTTTGGGAGAAAGCGTCATAATAGGATCTAAAAGCTTGAGAAAATAGGCTTGCTTTTGGTTCAGAAGGTGGCTTTTTGCATACTCAATTGCAGGTGCTAGCACCTCGGACAACTCCATATACCCAAGGCGCTTATGAATATGAAGCAGTCCTTTTAAAGTGCCGGGGACAGCAACGGCCCCCAAGCCAACATTAAAATCCTGCTGGCTTCCTGAAAATTGAACGGTCACCGGAAAGAAATGAGGGTTATCCACGGGATTTTGCAATCCCAGGCCCGGAGTATCGACAAAGAAATCAAAAAAAAGGTTTTGCCCCTTATCGACGGAGTGACCAAGAAGGAGACCGCCTCCACCAAGACTGTTTAAAGCCGGCTCAACGGTACATGAGGCAAACCCCGCAGCAACGACAGCATCAAAAGCATTGCCCCCCTCTTTTAAAACAATTGCTGCGGCTTCACTTACAAGCGAATGACCCGATGCCACGATTGATTTATTATATTTACTCATGCCCAGAATTTCTCATGTAATTGTTGTATGACCTGCTTAAAATCACCGGTATCCCTGTATGCATCTCTTTGACAATCGGCACCTGGCCCATGATCTAATATCCTATTCAACATATCCATATACCGTTCAGAGTGAAAACGTTTTACCATTGGCTGCATTCTTTCTATCAGCCTGAGCACCGCTTCACGAACGCTCATTTTGCCGCCGCCAAGAAAGCCGAGCGGATCAAAAAAGCTCCCGTCCAGACCATACCGAACGGCCTGCCATTTATTACTCCTCAAAAATTGCTGATTGCAGGAGCTGATCTTCATGTCGGATTCGGCAAGAGTGGCTACAAAACATTGAATAAGTGCCGTAAGCCCAAGAATATCACCAAACTGAGTTGGTAAATCACAGGCACGTATTTCAAGGGTTCCAAAACCCGGATGGGGCCTTGCATCCCACCATAAATCCTTGATTGACTCTATCACCCCTGCACTTTTCAGTTGTTCCGTATCCGATAGAAAAGTTTTCCAATCACCAATCTGTTCATAAATTCCGGCAAGCGGAAGTGCCTCAAACAGTTTTGTACGGTAGGACATCAAGCCCGTATCCTCCCCCTGAAAAAAAGGTGATGATGCTGAAAGAGCTAAAAGCAGTGGTAGGTAGGGCTGAATGCTGTCACAGACCTTCACTGCCGTATCTCCATCAATCATGCCAACATGAACGTGAAAGCCTTGGGAAATAAAACGTCTGCCCACTATCTGTAACTCCTCCATGATGCGCTCATATCTGACATTGTTGGTAAGCAGTTGATCACCTGATCGGGCAAAAGGGTGAAGGGACGCGGCAAAAAGCAGACAATCATTATCTTCAGCAAGCTCTTCTGCCATTGAACAGGTCTCGAGCAGATCATTCTCCACATCTCGAAGAGAATGACAAATTCCGGTGCGAATTTCCAGAATAGAGCGTATCCACTCGTGCGTTATACGGGGTTTGAGAATCGAAGGAGCAGTTTCAAGAAGAATTGGAGCAAGAGGGGCAAGGTTCAAGCTCTCATTGTCGAGGGTTTGAAATTCAAGCTCCACTCCAAGAGTATAGGATGGGCTGGAGACAAATGTCATTGGAGTCAGTTCAGCTCCTGTGGTCATTGAGAATCCTCACTTTTAAATAATAGTATGCCTTTCAATCTGTTTTGGAGCTAGCCGCCTGCGATCATTTGCTCCTGCTACGGAGATACGTTTGTGCAACTTCAGCATACCAGGCAGCACCTACCGAGAATACCGCCTCATCAAAATCAAATTGAGGACTATGGGCAGGTCCCACTTCATGGACAGTTCTGGCACCAAAGCGAACCATACAACCTTGAACGTGTTGAAGGTAAAAAGCAAAATCTTCACCGCCAAGACTTGATGGCCCCTGCGATATAGTATTTTCCTGCGAAACAATTTTTACCGCGGCCTCTTTTGCAAGCTTTGCTCCTGCACAATCATTTATCACTGCCGGAAGAGATTCCAGAAATTGTAACTCTACTTGAACACCATAGTAATCAGCACTTGCTTTAACCATTCTTTTTAAGCCAGAAAGAATAGACTGCCTTGCATCTTTATGGGTGCTGCGAATGGTTCCCTCAAGAACAGCAGTCCCTGCAATAACATTATGAATCTCTCCGGCACGAATTTTCCCAACGGTTAATACCGTCGCCAGATTAGGATCGATTTCTCTTGAGACAAGTGACTGTAAAGAGGTAATCAGTCCGGCAGCAGCAACAATGGCATCCTTCCCCTCGTGCGGTCTTGCAGCATGCCCACTGCTTCCATTTAAGGTTATTATAAATGGATCAGCAAAGGCGCAGATAATTCCTTCATCAACCGTAATAATCCCAGTATCATAATGCGTATCGATATGCCCGCCAAAAATTGCTGCCAGATCAGTAATAGCTCCAGCTTCTATCATCGTTACCGCGCCATTCCCTTTTTCTTCAGCGGGTTGGAACAGAAGACGAACTCTTCCGGGTAGCTTCATCTGTTGAAGAATAGATGCGGCGCCAAGCAGCATTGCGACATGGCCATCATGGCCACAAGCATGCATAACGCCACTATTTTTTGAGCTAAATGACAATCCTGTCTGCTCTTCCACAGGGAGTGCGTCCATATCAGCTCTCAGACCAACAATAAGAGAAGCCGCAGGGTCGCCAATATCGGCAATCACTCCGGTACCGGCTACGCTTTGAGGAGAATCTATGCCAATTTCAGCTAATTTAGCGATTATATACGCAGCGGTTTTATATTCATGAAAAGAGAGTTCAGCATTCCTGTGAATAGTCCGTCTGATGTCACGCATCCATGACAGGATTTCTGGTGTGCAAGATGTTGACTTAGTGGATTTCTTTAGCATATTTTCAAACAATCAATACCTGGAGTTCAGATTAAAATATTCGAATCGAACCGACATCGGTTTCATCGTCTGAACTTCTCTGGTCCGGCACCGCAACGGGAACCTCTGGAGAGGGGGAAGGCAAGACATCTGCTCCTTTTTGTTCCTGAGGGACTTCGACAGACTGAACCTCATCCGCGTCTTCATGCAAAACTACAAGTCCCTTTGCAAAAGGCTGTTTAAAGATGGCGATCAGGCCATCGTTTACTTCCATAAAAGACACAAGCTCCCATCCAAGACGCCCATATTCATTCAGGGAGATTTCAACCTCGTTTTCATCCAGAAATGAGGAGCCGAGCAGCCCCTCTTTCTTCAAACTGAAATGTACGGATTTATAACTCCATCTCATTGCTTTTTCCATGGAATGCACCTATCAGGGATGTAGGAATTTATCATCTTTAAACTGGCCTTCATATACCTTGCCCTTACTTGTCTTCAATACACCATACCCATTCCTGCGACCCATTTGGAATTCCCCCTCATACCTGCTACCATCGGCGGAGACAAGAACAGCATCACCATGGGGCATATCATCCTGGAAGTCACCGCTAATTACACTTCCGTCAGCATAAGTAAGCCTCCCGGTTCCAGAAAAACGGCCGTTCTTGAACTGACCTTCGTACTGGCTTGAATCGCTAAAGTAATAGCTTCCCTTTCCAGAAAAATGGTCATTCTTTAATTCACCAGCATAGCGGGAACCATCTGGATAAGTAAATACCCCGGTGCCCTCTTTTGCACCCTGAACAAAACTGCCTTCATAGCGTCGCCCGTTGCTATAGCGATACACTCCCGTCCCATGCAGTTTTCCGTTTCTGATAGCACCATCATACACGTCACCGCTTGCGTATTCGATAACGCCGCTTCCATCCATCAAGCCCTTTCTCATCTCACCGCGATACAGCATACCATCGGAAAAAAGATACTCAACATGCCCATCCACGGGGTCTCTATTCTCAAGATGGCAGAGACGGCCATTATAATACACATAACTCCGATGTTCTGATTCCAACCTGGGAGCGGGTTGTTTTTTAACCCTTGCTGGCTTGGTTACTGAAGTTTTATTTCCTGTTTCGGAACGTGCTATTGCAACTGGCGCAACCGCTTCTTTTACTGACCGCTTCTCTTCAACCGGACGACCATTGACAAACTCTCCTCTAAAAACAACCTGGTCTTTGGAGGTTAATGTTCCCATACCATCTGGCTTTCCATTGCGAAATTCCCCTTCATACCAGGAACCATCCGCGTAAAAATATTTCCCAGTACCAGAGCGTTTTCCGTTCTTGAACTCTCCTTCATATCGACTGGAGTCAGGGAAAAAAAGGATTCCTGGGCCCTGTTTTTTTCCATGTTTAAACTGTCCGACATATCTCGTTGTATCGGTGTAGACCAAATCGCCTTCACCGTGTCGATAATTATCAATAAACTGACCACTGTATTTTCTTCCATCTGCATAATTCAGAATGCCATATCCATTATAACTGTCCCGGGCAAAACCACCTTCATAACGGCTTTTCCCAGGACCTTCCCATATGCCCTCGCCACGACGCTCTCTACCGTGATAGTCTCCGGTATAGATGCTCCCATCAGCATAGGTTCTAATACCTTTCCCACTGGGCTGACCATTCTGGAAGTCACCTTCAAAATAGGTTCCATTCAGATAGGTCAGTTTACCCTGTCCTTCAAGCAGTCCATTTCTAAAATCTCCCTGATAGTGTCGACCATCGGGATAGCTTAGAGCACCTTCCCCATGATACTTTCCTAGAAGAAACTCCCCCTTATATCGAGTCCCGTCTTTAAAGCTTAAAACACCTGCTCCATTGATGACGTTTGAGCGAAACTCACCTTCGTATTTCCTGCCATCTGGGCTCGTTAATACGCCTGTTCCATGAAACCGGCCATTCTCAAACTCACCGGAATATACGCGCCCATCGGGATATTTCAGCACACCTTTGCCATGTATCGCACCATGCTCAAATTCTCCGCTGTACCGTCTGCCGTCATCGTGAGCGATGATTCCTTGACCATTCTTACAATCCCCCTGTAAACACTTCCCGTGAACCGTAACACCGCCTAAAAGCATGATGGTGCACACAAGGGTAATTGTTTGCCATTTCGGAATGTTCAGTTGTTTCTTCTCCATCAGGAATACGCCTTCTTAACTTCTTCTGCTATTATTATAATACCTCTTGCAACCTGCTCTTCATCTTGAGAATAGGTAACCCTGAGACACTCATTCTGATGCTGCCACTCGTCTTCCAGACCAGGAAAGAAAAAATGCCCCGAAACAACTAGAACATTCCTGGCCTTGAGTCGCTGATATAACTCATGGCTGGATATGGGAAGATTTTCAAACCATAACCAGAGAAACATTGCCCCTTCCGGTTTATGAAGTTTGTAGGGCGTTCCCTTTAATGCGTCGTGGAATTTTTCCACAGCTTTTTCCATTTTCTGTTGATAAAACGGCCGGATTACATTTCGGCTTAAATTGAGTACTTCACCACTTTCAACCATTTCATGTGCCAGCATGGCACCAAAACTTCCGGTGGCAAGGTTCATTATTGCATTCATACCGGACACGGCCTTAATCACATCTTTCCGGGCAACAATTATTCCTGTCCTTGCAGCGGGGAGACCTAGTTTTGACAGAGAAAGGCAGACAATAATATTTTCATTCCAGACGGGTTTGGCCTCTGTATAGATAATGCCCGGAAAAGGAACACCGTAGGCGTTATCCAGAATAAGTGGAATATCATGTTGACGAGCAAGAATATCGAGTTTTGCGATTTCATCGTCGGTGAGCACATTTCCAGTGGGATTAGTCGGACGGGAAACACAGAGAGCCCCGGTTTCCTCCCCTATGCACATATTGTCAAAATCAACGTGATATTTGAATAAGTTATCTTCAAGCAGTTCAATACGCGGTCTGGTGGAGACAAAAAAATCATCCTTTGCCCCAAGATCAGCATATCCTATATATTCAGGTGCTAAAGGGAGACGAATTTTTTTGGAACTCCCATCGGGATAGTGACCGCCGAACATATTAAAAAGAAGAAAGAATCCGGCCTGACTCCCGTTGGTTAGGGAAATATTTTCAGGACCAACGTCCCAACCGTATTCACGACGCAACAGGCCTGCCAGGACATCAACAAAATCCTTTTCTCCCTGTGGCGGATCATAGACACCAATCAGTTTTTGAAATGATGCAGTATCATTTGCAAGATACTGTAGCCGTTTCTGAACAACCTCCTGAAATCCGGGGACGTGGCCGGGATTGCCACCTCCCATCATAATCATATCATCACCACCAGTCGCAAGTGCGTTCCCAAGGTCTTCCATAAGACTGAGGATACCTGCTCCACTGGTAAACTGTTCACCAAATTCTGATAACTTCATACTCAACACTCCTTAACTCAAGCAACAATTCCACCACCTGAACTCCCAGAACCAGTTGGTTTCTGATCGGAAGGATTTTTACTTTTAAAGAACTGACATTCGATTCCCGATGAAGAGAAGACAAGAGAAGCAGGATTCTGTGCAGACTTAAACCCCATCGCTCTGCATCCAAAAGGATTTGCAGGCTCATAGGTCACAAAATAATAGAAACACTTTATACAAATCGGACGCCCTTCCATTCCATACCATCAAGCAAATGAGAAATTTTCTCTTTCATAAAAAAATATTTTGCTAGACTATCATTTTTTTCCCAATGATCAAAGTAACAAATAGTGAAACCACTCCTCCAAGAAACATTAAAATCCCAACCGCCAGAATTCCCATACTGATTGAATACAGGTCGCCGACAAAACCTATAAGTGCAGGCATTAATCCGCCTCCAATCAAAAATGCAAGTGGTAGACAGAGGGAGACTGAAATATTGCCATATTTAGCAGAACCAAGTTTTGTTAATACTGCAAATCCTGCAGGGAAAAAACAAACAGCGATAATGGGTTGTGCAACTACCAATACAATCAACCAAAAGCCATCTCCTGCCACTCCCATACACGCTGTAAGAATTCCGCTGAGACATAACACCAGAGTTATAACAAGTTCATTTCCGATTTTGTCCGCAAGCCATCCTCCAAAAAGAGGCATTATAATTGATGCTATTCGTGACAAAACAAGAAGCGTGTTGGCCTCCCCCGGATCCATACCATGATCATTGACCAGAAATAGAGGTGCCATTGCATAGACACCAAGGGTTGAACAGATGGCAAGTGAGAACAGCGCAACCAGCCCCCAGAAGACAGGCATCCTGAAAAATGTAATGGCAATACTCATATCGGGAGCACTTCCCTTTTCACTGCTACCGTGAGAACTCAGACCATACAGAATACCGGTCACAATAATAACAGTGCCAAGAAATGCCAAACCATAGCGCCACTGGCCATAGTGAAGAAAAAGATCACTAATAAGTGGTGCTGCAACAAATCCTAAATTAGGAGCAAGCTCATGGATTGCCATTCCCCTGGCTAGATAGGCCGATGGAACCAGACTACAAATGGTCGCAAGGCCTGACGGAAAATAGAGACCGGCTCCTAACCCTAAAACAAAAAGTCCAAGCTGCAGGGTGAAAAGAGTTGAGCAGCTGCCAAGCAGAAACAAGGCCCCGCCCAGAGCAAGGCTTGATAGGACAATGCACCGTTTATGACTAATTCTGGAAGAGACATACCCGGATGAAAGAATGGAAAGAAAGTACCCGACAGAAATACAAAGAAAGAATGATCCGGATTGAGCATGATCAAGCTTCATCTCCTCTTCAATAAGAGGCAGAAGCGGAGAAAAAATAACCCTGGAAGTAAAATTAAGAAAAAACAGGCCGGTAAGAAAGATAAGCCCGCTCATGGCCCGGGAAAGAGAAGAGGACTTCATCGTAAATTGCTGGAAAAATCAGTCACAAACCCTCCGTTTCCAGATTTCCATCCATAACCTACCATAGGCCATGGCAGCAGGTGAACCGGGTTTTGACAGGGCGACGGGGGCACGGGTAATTCCCATTTTTTCAACATCGGCAAGATAGGGTACAAGCGTTCTGAAAAAAACCTTTTTCTTTCTATAATTTCTTACCGTATCCGCATGCATATTTTTTCGACGTTCAACCATAGAAAAAAATGCCCGAAGTTGCTTTCGCTCTGCATCGATTTTATCAAAAAATTTCATAAGTTGCGCAAGGGCCCGAATAGAAAGCGTTGTTGGAATGACGGGCATCACCACTTGATCCGAAGCCATAATAATATTTTCAGACAGAAGTGTCATATTGGGGGGACAGTCAAATATCAGGACATCATACTCATCAGCAAGGGTTGCAAATATCTTCTTGAGTTGTTCTCTCTTCTCACCATCGAGTGCCAGATCAAGGTTTCTAAACGAAAAGTGAGCGGGTAAAATATCAAGATTTGGATATTCGGTAGCACAGATAAATTTCTTCAGTTTTCCTTTTAGAAACTGTTTCTTATTAAATTCTCCCTTAATGGAGACCTTGTAATAAAAACTGGCTGCTCCCTGTGGATCCATATCACAGAGCAATGTCCTTTTTCCTCTACAGGAACTGGCATAGGAAAGATTGACGGCGGCAGCAGTTTTACCAACTCCGCCCTTGCTTGAATATAAGGCTATACTATTCACAACCTGCCTCTCTGTCTCTCACATCGCGCTCCAAAGGATAGGTTATGACCTGTAATCTGCATTAATTTTTACATAATCAAGTGAAAAGTCGCAGGTGTACATCTCTTCACAACCAACCCCATCCTTTAAATCAATACGGACTGCTATCTTTTTTTCCTTCAATAATTTGGTGGCAGCCTTTTCAGCTTCTGGTCCCACGGCCAGACCGTTTCGAACAATTACAATATCGCCAAAGGCAATATCAACCTTCTCAGGATCAAAGCGCACACCGGATCGTCCCATGGCTGCAAAAATCCGTCCCCAGTTGGCATCTTCTCCAAAAAAGGCTGTTTTAACCAGGGGAGAATTAGCAACAGTTCGTGCAATCTGTTCAGCGTCGGATTCTCCACGAGCCCCGCAAACACGAATCGTTATACACTTGCTGGCACCTTCACCGTCATTCACTATCTGCAAAGCAAGTTCTTTTAAAACCTCTTCAAGAGTATCCTGAAAGGCCTGTTTGTCAATCGGATTATCTTCATCAATCCAGGCATTTGTAGCCGTCCCATTTGCCATCACCAGGACCATATCATTGGTACTGGTATCACCATCTACGGTGATACGATTGAAAGTTCTGTTTGTTGCCTGAGTTAATGAATCCTGCAGTTCCGGAAAACATATCTGAGCATCGGTAATCACAAAAGAGAGCATGGTGGCCATATTGGGCATTATCATACCAGCCCCCTTTGCCATGCCCATAAATTGTACTTTATGCTTCCCAATAGTCGCGGTTCGGGTAACAACCTTAGGGACAGTATCAGTGGTCATTATAGCATTGGCCACATCATCAAAGTTATTTTCTCCGAGCCCTTGCACAAGTTTATCCATTGAGGTTCGAAAGGCATTCACATTCAACTGCTCGCCTATAACACCAGTGGATGAAAGCAGAACCATATTATCGTCAATTTTTAAGCAAGAAGAGAGCAGAGAGCTGGTTGCCATGGCAGCTGCCATCCCCTTCTCTCCGGTACAGGCGTTTGCACAGCCGCTATTTACAAGAATTGCTTGTGCACGACCCTGCTTTAGACGATTCACATCGATAACCACAGGGGCTGCTTTTACTTGATTTTGAGTAAAGACCCCAGCAGTTACAGCGGGAACATTACTATAGATAAGACCCAGATCGAGTCGATCACTGTAGCGAATTCCTGCAGCAACAGCAGACGTTAAGAATCCCTTAATTTTCATTATACCTTTTCCTCATTTATATGATTCGATTAAGTTCGCCACATTACCATTCTCAATAATGATAATGCCAGAGAAAAATATGTCCTTTTACATTTTTAAAGGAGCAGAGTAGATTTATACAGAGGAAACTTTAACGAACGCATTATACACAAACTTTCTCCCACAACAGATATTATGGCCCCAGACGATCTCCATTGGACTGTCCACATTTTCACCATACTCATTCCGGTAGCCGACCTGCTCCTACGACTCGGCCTGTCAGTCAGAGTCATCATGCGCAAACGCCAATATGGTGTAACCCTTGCGTGGCTGGTCGTCATTCTGCTTCTGCCCTTTGCTGGTTCAATCATTTATCTCTTTTTTGGAGAAAACAGAATAGGTGAAACCAGAGCCAAACGTGCTCAGGAATCTCTTAATCACTATCGAAAATGGCTGGAATCTCTTCCGACCATAGCACCGGTCAACTGGGAACAACTCAGTTCCGAGCTCAAGCCCATCCATCACCAAGCTAATAAGTTAATAGGCATTCCAGCAATGGATGGAAACCATCTCGAACTGATTGAAGAACCAGAAAAGATCATGCGAGCCATCATAAAAGATATTGATGCTGCCCGCTCGACCTGCCATCTTCAGTTTTATATATGGGCCGAGGGGGGTACCGCTGACGATGTTGTTACTGCAGTTATACGAGCAGCAAAACGTGGCGTTACCTGTAGAATTCTTATTGATTCCATCGGTTCAAAAAAATTCTTTAACAGTAATAAATTTAAGGAATTGGAGGCTGCTGGCGTTAAAATCGAAGAAGAACTCCCAGCTGGTTTTATTAAGGCATTTTTTGTTCGGGTGGATATCAGGAATCATCGTAAAATTGTAGTTATCGATGGAGAAATTGCTTATACCGGAAGCCAGAACATGGTTGATCCTCATTTTTTCAAGCAAGATTCTGGGGTAGGCCAGTGGGTCGATATTATGGTTCGCATCCAGGGCCCTGTTGTTGAAGCACTTGCCGGGACATTTATCAGTGACTGGTTTCTTGAAACAGACAGTGAGGCGGTGCGCTCCCGTTCACTTGATCAGGATATCAAATATGTCAGGGATATGGCAGATATTATCCATCAGCCAATGAAGGGCGACATTCCTATTCAACTCGTGCCGTCGGGTCCTGGATTTTCTCCCGATGCCATACATAACCTGTTGCTCACCACCATCTATGCCTCCCGCAGAAATATTACCCTCACCACCCCATATTTTGTACCTGACGAATCCATACTTACCGCCTTACAATCCGCAGCCCAACGTGGAGTAGATGTACGCATCATCGTTCCTGAAAAAAATGACTCGAAACTTGTCCATTATGCGAGCTGGGCACGGTATGAAGATATGACAAAAAACGGCGTCTCGGTTCTCCTATTCCAGGGTGGTCTGCTCCATTCAAAAACCATCACTGTTGACGATAATTTTTCACTTTTTGGCTCAGTAAATCTCGATATGCGAAGCTTCTGGCTCAACTTTGAGGCAACACTTTTCATATACAACCAATCGTTCACCAGAGAACTACGAGACGTTCAGTCCTGTTACGAAAGTCAGGCCAGACAGCTTCAACCTGAAGATTTTAAAAATCGTTCCATAATGCAGAAATTTTTTGAAAATGCCTCCCTCATCATTGGACCACTTCTGTAACCGTGACGATGAAAATCCTTCTCCTTTCTGATATTCACGCTAATTTCCCGGCACTTCGAGCTGTAATGGATTTCTTTGTAACAAGTCACTTCGATGCAATTTGTAACTGTGGTGATTCGCTGGTTTACGGACCATTTCCCAATGAAACGCTTTATTGGCTACAGACGCATAATGTCCATTCCATTGTGGGCAACACGGACATAAAAGTGAAAAAACTCCTCCAGGGAAAGACATTCAAAAAGCCCAGTAAACCAGAAAAACGCATCATGTATGAATGGACAGCTAAACATCTCGATGCCAGTTCAAAAAAGTATCTCCTGACACTTAAAAAAACAGGAAAACTAAATATTGGTGGCTTATCAATAGGCCTCTTTCATGGAAGTCCTGCAAACCGTAATGAATTCCTTTTTCCAGACACTCCAAAAGAACGTTTTAGAGAGCTGGCAAATCAGAACTCCAGCGACATTATCATTTGTGGCCACTCCCACACTCCCTTTCACCAGCAAACAAGCAGTACCCATTTTATTAATCCAGGAAGTATTGGGCGAATGTTTGACTCTAACCCAGCTGCATCCTGCGCTGTTCTCTGCATCAACAACAAAGAGGTTAAAATAGATTTTCACAGAATCCGTTGGCCTATCAAACTAATGGCCCAGGCTTTACAATTTTATAACCTCCCTGCTATTTATCTGGACATGTATAAATCGGGAAGAAAACTCAATTAATAGTTGATGTTCAAATTTGTTGCTGATACCATTCTATTTAAGACTAACCTTTTCATACGTGACGTGCCCAATGCCTCCTCCCAAAAAAAAGAAATCTTCAACTATTGAACATCAGGGAAGTACCGCGACAATCCGCAAGCTTGTTCATAAACTCGACAAGAACTTTAAATCTCAACCACCGAGCGAAAAAAGTCAGAAAATTCTCTCAATTTTAAAAGATAACCATAAAGAAGAAATTGTAGAATCCGCCCTGCTTAAATATTACAATTCTGAAGAACTGAAGCCATATCAGGCGGAGCTCATCAAGATGCAGTCGCACCTTGAACGGACCGGAAAAAAGATGATTATCCTCTTTGATGGACGGGATGCCTCCGGAAAAGGTGGTACGATTCGTAGAGTTGCACGATATATGAACGAAAAGCGCTATCGGATTGAAGCCCTTGGCAAGCCCAATGATACCCAAAAAACTGAACTGCATATGAAGCGCTATATCGAACGATTTCCCCACGCAGGAGAAATCGTTATGTTCGACAGAAGCTGGTATAACCGCGCCATGGTTGAGCCAGTCATGGGATTTTGTACAACTGCGCAATATCGCCGATTCTTAAGAAAAGTTACATCCTACGAACAGAACTTCATCCTCGATGCGGGAAGAACTGTTCTCCTCAAGCTTTATTTTTCAGTGAGTAAAGAGGAACAGGCCAGACGTTTTGAAAGAAGGAAAAATGACCCGCTACGCCAATGGAAACTCAGTGAAGTTGATCTCCAGGCGCAGGAGCTCTGGGATGAATTCACCGAGAAGAAAAAAATCCTCCTTCAAAAAACCCATACCAAACAGTCGAAGTGGTCGATAATTCGCTCGGACGACAAGCACCTTGCCCGTCGTGAAACCATGAAATTAATCCTTAGTTCAGTCAAATATCGTGGCCGTAGCCGCAGTCTTGATTTTGATATTGATCCGAACACCGTTATTTCAGGATCCCGCGAAGTGAAAATTATGAAAAAGCAGAAGAAACAATTTGGTAACCCATTGGCTTAAGGAGAGACAGATGTCAGACAAAAATAAGAAGAATAAAAAAGAAGAAGCAAAGCTTATCGCTTGTAAAAAATTCAAACTGCTTGAAGGAACTGCTCTAAAGAACAAAGACCGTAAAGACGGTAAAGGAAAGACTGCAATATTCGTAAAAGACTGGCACCTTGAGTATGAAGAAGAACTCAGAATACTCCAGATAGAGTTGATGAAGTTGCAGAAGCATATGCAGGCTAGTGGTGAGCGTATTCTTGCCATATTTGAAGGTCGTGACGCCGCAGGAAAGGGTGGAACAATAAAACGAATCAGCGCAAATCTTAATCCTAGAAACACCAGAGTTACTGCCTTAACGAAGCCAAACGAAACCGAGATGACACAGTGGTATTTTCAGCGCTACACACCACATCTTCCTGCCGCAGGTGAAATCGTTCTTTTTGATCGTAGCTGGTACAATCGTGCCATGGTTGAGCCAGTAATGAAATTCTGTACAGATGAGCAGAACAAACGTTTCCTAAAAGACGTTCCCATGCTTGAAGAACTCCTCGTTAAAGACGGAATTAAACTCTTTAAATTCTATTTTTCTGTTTCAAAAGATGTCCAGAAGGAACGTTTTGATGCCAGAAAGACAGATCCATTGAAGCAGTATAAACTCTCTCCCGTTGACAATCTGGCCCAGAAATATTGGGATTTATACTCTGTACGAAAGTTTCAGATGCTTTCCGAGACAAACAGGACACTTTCCCCCTGGACCATCATCCGTTCCGATGTGAAGAAAAAAGCCAGAATTAACTGCATTAAGCACCTTCTTTCCAATGTGGAGTACGAAGGGAAGCTCTCCCCCAAGCACCTGAAAGCTGACCCTGAGATTATAATATCCGGAATCGATGAGCTTCAGGATATGCAGCAAAACATTATGAACCCAGGAAAACTTCACGGTTAAACCGTAACTTTTACCGATAGAAAATCATGGCAGAAGGACTTCGCTGGAAATCCGAATACACTGTTCATAACGAATTAATTGACTTTCAACATCGCTACCTCTTTGAACTCTGTAACGGACTGAAGTCACTTCAGGGAAACGGTGAGAACAGACTTTCAATTGAACAGGCGCTAGGAGGACTGCAGGATTATGTTGAATTACATTTTCGGGAAGAAGAGAAGCTTTACAGATCTCGTCCGGACTTCACGGAACATCAAAAAATTCATCAAACGTTTATTCGTGAAACAGAACAGTTTGCTGCAGACTTCAAAGAAGGAAAGCTCGAGTTGTCAGAACTTGTCACCTTTATCAGCAATTGGATAGTCGAGCATATTACAAAAACTGATATCCGATATTTTCGTGATATGGAGGTAAAGGAGACCGGCTGACTCGTTTTTTTCCTTAAAGTGTTAACACCTTAAATTGCAGTTGTTCAGATTTTATCTTATAATTTTAACGGCAAAAAGGTATCAAATCTGACAGTAGTAAGATAATGATTAAGTGTTTTGTGAAACTGAAGAGCTTCGCACTGGCCATAAGCCGCAGAGAGTTGAAACAGAAAAGGCAGAATCAATTCAATGACTCTGCCTTTGAAGAAGAAGCTTTCAGGAGTGAATTACTTTTTCTTCTTACGAAGCCTGGAACCTGCAAGACCGACTAAACCAGTACCGAAGAGGAGCATTGTTGCTGGTTCTGGTACAGGGTCACCAGCAATAGCGTTCATTGTAATATTATGTGCTTCTGAAACTGCTCCACTCCATGTGCCACCACCGGTATCAGAGCCACTCATGTTAAACCACCACCCAAAGTATGTATGGTAGTTGGCGCCAATGTAGGATAATTTATATTCCGTACCCGCGACCATATCAAAAGTTGTTGTAGAGGTAATATTGAATGCTGCACCGCCCAAAAAATTATCGTCAATAAAAACAGAATGTCCATCGTCACCACCATTTATAAAAGTGACAGTCTGGTCAATTGCTGATGTAATATAAGTATCAAAGACATGAACACTTTGGAAATCTGAACCAGCTCCAGCATCGCCCCAGCTATCATGGCCGTTAACAGACCCAGGACCATAATCACCAGTTACATACCCTTGAAATATAGCATTAGTATAAGGGTCACCGGCTTTGACATAATCAGATGTTCCGCTGGTGATATAGGCAGCAACATCATCATACGAATAGGCCCAAAGGTCCACGGTAGATGCCGGATTGGTTATTATCGACTCAGATTGGATCATCAGAGCAAAGGCAGTTGCTGACATTGCAAACACCGTCATCCCAGCTACTAATCCCACAAATAGTTTTTTCTTCATCCTTTCCTCCTTAATTTAGAGTTCAATAAACAAAAAAAAGCCGAGTCACCCTATCAATTAGGCAACTCGGCTATCTTTACAGACCCGTAGTTTTCCGTCCCTGCTTCTCAACAGGTTTGGCATTTTCTATTAATGATTACTCTCCATACCATATGGGAAATATTCCCACATCGGTAAATATACCTATTTCCCCACAAAAACATAATGATACAATGTCGGACATGTGCAGAAGTCTACTATGTGGAGATTCCAGAAAGGAGTCAGTGGCAAGATTAACGGAAAGCAAAGAGGATGGTGCTTAGATGTTTCCAGATTCTTCTTGAAAAATAGAGAGTGAACGAGACTTAACTGACTGAAAAGTAGGAACTTTAGGCGAACAGTCTATCTATTAAATTCAGTAGAATACACACCGGTTAATATAGCCACGTTGAAGATACTTGTTTCCAAAACCAGATTACAGATTCAATCAAGATCAAGGCAACAACTTCTCAAGACTACTTCGCATATCAGATATGAGGAATGGCTTACTTAGAAAACCGTCCAGTTTGTTGTCTTCACCTTTTTTAAAGGGAAGATCATCCTCAGAATATCCACTATTCAATAAAATTGGTAGAGTGGGATTATTCTCCCTGATTGCTTTTATGGCTTCAATATCATCCATTTCAGGTTAACAAGGATTTTGTAAGGCTCTGTTCTTAAATCATCCCAAAGTATTCCTGCTTCCTCGGCACACAAATCATGCCAAAATATTTCTGCTTCCTCGGTACACTTTTCATCAACGTTAGCACCTGCATTTATCGTCACTTCAAAAATATTTTTTGATAATTGTTCGATTTCACCAAACGATAATTTATATTTCATATTTACCATACCACCCATTTCAAATGAGTTGGTTGTTTTATCTTAATTAACTGTCTTAACAAATTACGATCCGGAAACGTATTAAATCATACCGAGAATGTCTTTGACAGGCTTTGAGAAAAATTTCAGCAGGAAGCCTTGGCAAGCTTAACCTATTTCATGAATGCAGACTTTGAAATGCTTCCTGATTCTTCTCGCTTCCCTAAAATGAATGAGCATTCATTAAAACACGGTCCCAGAAAATTTCATATCAGTATAAATACCTATTTTGCACTTTTATTGAAAATAATTTCATTTCAAGAAAA
>CAZDJE010000039.1:0-34145 GCA_964505715.1 uncultured Desulfocapsa sp.
GAACTCAAACAAATGAATGGCTAAAATAAGCGACATCTTTCTTGACATCTACCGCAGGAGACAGGATGGAGTGAGTGACTTTGAATGAGTTGAAATGTATGGCTGGCAATGAATGATGTGAAACAAGATGGGACATTATGGGAAGATCTGTCAACGGTTCCGGAACTTCCTCCCGGCACTATACACGTCTGGAAGCTCTTGCTGACGAATAGCAGAGACGCAAGTTCCCGACAGATTTTATCCGAGGATGAAATCAAAAAAGCTGAACGGTTCCACTTTAAAGATGACAGGGAGAGGTTTATAGAGACACGCAGCACCCTGAGGCGATTGTTGAGCCATTATAGTGGGCTAAATGCGGCGGAAATTGTTTTTACATATAATGTATATGGCAAACCTTCTTTCCTTGGTCCAAATCAAACAGAAACGCTCTTTTTCAATATTACCCATTCAAAAGATATTGCTCTATTTGCTTTTTGCAGAAATGAAAAAGTCGGGGTCGACATTGAATATATGGGTGACACCTTAGAATACCTGGAACTTGCAAAGCGGTTTTTCTCAAAACGTGAATACCTGGTACTGGCCCAATTGACCGATTCTGAACTGAGAAGGGGCTTTTATCGTTGCTGGACGCGGAAAGAGGCATTTGTGAAGGCAGTGGGAAAAGGATTGGCTTTTCCCTTTGCTGATTTTTCAGTGAGTCTGGAAGATGATGCGAAGCCACAATTGAATTGCGTGGCTCATAACAAGAGTTTTCAGGGAACATGCAAAATGTTTCCCATACAGATTGATGATAGTTATTATGCCTCACTTGCATGTCTAGGCGAATCTGAACGGTTTGTTTGCTATTGCTGTCCGCAAAACATGGATACACTTTATTAATAGTTTAGACGGATGCCTTGGAATATGTCTGAGCATTGTGGTCCCCACTTATAAAACGTGTTGCCATAAAAAACCATGAGCCATGGGTTACAATAAATCGCTGAAGGCGTCTTTGAGCAAGGGAAATGCAAATTTAAATCCAGCTTGCTCTAATTCTTCAGGAACCGCCCGTTGTGATCCGAGCAATACATCGGCAAACTCACCCAATGCAAGTTTCAATACAAATCTTGGAGCTGGGAGAATGGCCGGTCGATGCAGGGCATTTGCAAGGGTCTCTGTAAACACTCTGTTGGTTACCGAGTTTGGTGCCACCGCATTGATGGCCCCTTTGATAGCAATATTTTCACTTGCCTGAATCATGCTATTTACGAGATCATCGATGTGAATCCAGGACATAAACTGATTCCCGTTACCTAAACGTCCTCCGACACCAAGTTTAAAAGGAAGCAGCATTTGACTCAATGCCCCTCCGTCACTCCCCAGAACAACACCGGTGCGAATGAGCACCACCCTTACTCCGTATTCTTCCGCACGTAATGCCTCTTTTTCCCAGTCCATACAGACTCGAGCCAGAAAATCGTTTCCAAATGATGCGTGTTCGGTCAATGTTTCATCACCACGGGAACCATAATAGCCCACGGCTGATGAACAGATAAGAGTCGCTGGTTTATGTTCACACTTTGCTATATGGTCCACCAGATGACGAGTCCCTTCAACACGGCTGTCTCGTATACGTTTCTTCTTTGCAGCATTCCATCTGCCGTGAAAAATTGATTCACCTGCTAGGTGGAAGATGGTCTCCACCCCTTCAAGAAAAGCAGGATCGCTGTTGCCGGCTCCGCTCCAAGGACGAGCCTCTCTTTTTCCAAAAATTCTTTCTATTTTATTAGTATCCCGTCCAGCCAGAATGGCATCGGGAAGTTTTTTGGCAAGATGTGAACCAACAAAACCAGTGGCACCTGTAATGATTGCTTTCATAGTATTCCCTCCTAGAAATATTTTCCTGCTCTGTATGGAAAAAGAATATGGCTTCCCTCTTGCCTTGTCAACATGTTGTTGAGGTTTTTGTTGACATTCTCACGATTATGTCTATGTTTTGTTTCACTTGTTACGTTTCTATAGTGTTTATGAACAAGATCAGTAATTATCATACAGAAAGTTTGAGGGAATAGTTATGAAAACTTTAGAAAAGAATAGTAAAGCTGTTTTTGAACTGTCTTTAGGGTGGTCGGCATCGGAGGTTCAGCACCGAGATTGCTTGTGGGCTGATCCGGTAAGTATATGGAGAGACTGGTTTACCCCGGAGGTTACCGCGGCCCTTACAGGGAAAACTGAAGGAGACACTCTGACGTTTTCAATCAGCGCAGACACCTCCCCATTTATTTTCAAAAAGGAAAAAGTGGTTATTATTCCACCTGGACAGCTTCACCTGCCCGGTAAACAGGAGCAGGTTATAGATCCTGTCGGTGGGCGATTCTATCCTCAAGGCTATCTGCATGGGGTGTCCGGTGTATTTCAAGCCTCAGTCGGCCCCGCTCGTTTTATTGGAGAGGATGAAAAAGGGCTCCATTTTAACCTTAACCATCCTCTTGCTGGATTTGATCTGGAACTGGGAGTTGATATAATAAAGATCCATACAGGCAAAACAGAAAGAGGAGGGCGCTGTGAAGACTGGCTGGAGAAGATAGGACTCGATGGTTCGGGGATGCAGGCCCGTTATCGGAACCAGAGTTTGGCTTTTCTCTCTCCAGAAGGGGCATTGCGTTTGGATGAATCGGAAGACTCAATTTTTTATCAGAACCCAAGAATGGTTCAGCACCTTGACTCTTCGGCCCTGGAAAGCATCAGTGCTAACTACGCTAATCTGATCAGGCCAGATTCAAAGGTACTGGATCTCATGGGGAGCTGGGATTCACATCTTCCCGCAGGCCTGGGATTGAAAAACCTTACCGTTCTTGGCTTGAACCCTGAAGAGCTGGCAGCAAACACAGAGGCCACAGAAACAGTGGTACAGGATCTCAATCAAGATCATAACTTGACCTTTGAGACCGGGAGTTTTGATGCTGTAATCTGTACCGCATCCGTGGAATATCTTACCGACCCATTGCAGGTATTCAGGGAAGTTGAACGTGTTCTCAGACCTGGAGGCATAGTGGCAGTGGCTTTTTCCAATCGCTGGTTTCCACCAAAAGCAATAGCCGTCTGGAGTCAGTTGCATGAGTTTGAGCGGTTGGGTATGGTTATAGAACTCCTTCAGCGAACTCCAAATCTTGTCGATATTGGCAGTTTGAGCAGGCGTGGACTTCCACGACCCGAGGATGATCCACATTGGGAACTTCCGTATAGTGATCCTGTTTTTATGGTCTGGGGACGAAAAAAGGAAAATGGCAGCTGATAAAATATTTTTAAAGATAGGCAGATTGGCGCAGGAGGCTGGCATTTCTCATGCCTTGATACGTGCCTGGGAAAAACGATATGTTTTGTGGACTCCTGAACGAGGGCCTGGAGGGCAGCGTCTTTATGGCCTGGAAGACCAGCTTCTCATAAGGTACCTTGTGGCAGAAACCCGGAAGGGCCGGCGGATTGGTGAGCTTGCAGCTCTCGGCAGAAAGGAACTGCTGGACCAAATGAAAGCCGAAAATGGTTCCGATTCACCTCAGGAACCTATTGAGGCGATGAGCCCAAAGATCAGCAGTCTTGATGAGTATATCCAACCCCTTGTTGCAGGGGCAGAAAAAGTCGACCTAGCCCAACTGCATAATGGGTTTAATCGTGCTTTGCTTGAACTCAGTTCTGACCAGGTGGTTTACAGTGTTATTATTCCTGCCATGGCAGAGGTGGGTCAGTTGTATCTGACAGGAAGAATCAGTGTGGCTGGTGAGCACCTGATTAGCAGTATGGGAGAGCATATTCTTCGAAACTGTATTGATCAGGCCCAGCAGGCATCCCCTAGGCAGGATATAAATCCTATACTCTGTGCCTGCTTTCCTGGAGAAGAGCATAGACTTGGGCTTCTTGCTGTAAACTATGGGTTGACCCGAGAAGGACATAATACGGTTTTTCTGGGCGCGGCTCTACCTGTGGAAGGACTGGAACAGGCAATTATGCAGGTGAATCCTGTCAGTATCTGGCTCTCGGTGAGCAGTTCCCGTCTGTTTCGCAAATACCGTAGTGAATATGCCTCTCTAGTACTCAGACATTCTAATCGATTTGTATTTGGAGGTCGGGGGGTTGATCTCGATGACCCGCTGCAGCACGAGGAAAATTGTATTTTTTGGAACAACTCTTTGTTGAATCGTTCTGCTTTGCAGGATTTTATCCGTGGAAGATCATGATATGAAAAAACTCGTCTTTGTTGAAAATATATACACCTACCATATAGATTTTGCCGGTCACGTAAGTAATATTGTTTATATACAATGGATGGAAATTGGTCGCCTCAAGCTTCTTGAGGAATTGGGAATGCCGGTACATGATATGATGGACAAATTTGGGCTTCTTCCGACCCTGATCAAGACGGAAGTGCGATATCATAAACAGCTTTTTCTTGGCGACCTTGTCCGCATTGAAGTGTGGCTGTCCAGGCTGAGGCATGTTTCTGCAAACATGGAGTTTCGCTTTTACAACAAAAAAGGTGAACTTACAGTGAGTGCTTGCCAGACAGGCCTCTTTATTGATAAGGATACACATCAGCCAACCATCCTCGATGAAAAAATTCTGGAGGGCTTTAGAGCTTATCTGGACTCGGGGAAAAAGAAAAATACGTTGAATCGGATTTTGAAATGATCATCAATTTTCTTCATAATGCTTTTACAAAGGAATATCTTATGCGCCCACTCCACGCTACGTATGCCCTATTTCCCTTCCTCTTATTTGCACTACTACTGACAATTCCAACTCACCTGCAAGCTGAGACAAGTTTGAACTCTGCCAGCAAGGAATCGGGAAGGCCTATACAAAAGGATACTATCTCTATTTCCTATACACCCGTCTATCAAATGAACACTGACCTGGACAGTGGCGGGGAGTTTGATGTCCAGCGTCATCTTTTGCGTCTCAACTTCAGTCACCCAATAAACAAAGAGTGGACAGCTGGGCTAGGACTAAGTTTTGACTATGAAAAATGGAACTTTTCCAGAATTGCCAGTCTCCCCGGGATTGACCTCTGGGATGATATTTACAGGCCCGGCCTGAGCATCCCACTTTTTTACAGTCCCTCCATGAGCTGGCGTCTGGGAGTGATTCCATCCATTAATTTTGCAGGCGCCTCGGGTGCTGAAACCAGCGAGTCGTTATCCTATGGAACGGTTTTGTCTGCAGCCTATGTTTTTAACCGTGATCTGATACTGGGCTTTGGTGCCGGGCTTTTTGAACGTTTGGACCAGACAGAGATGTTCCCCTATGTGGTGATCAACTGGAAAATAAATGAGCATTTTCGTCTGAGCAACCCCTTTCGTGCAGGGCCTGTGGGGCCCGCTGGAATGGAACTTACCTATACGTCAACGGGAAACTGGGAACTTGGGATTGGCGGAACCTATCGATCCTACCGTTTTCGTCTCGATGACAGCAGCAGTATTGCGGACGGAATAGCAGAAAACGCGTTCTGGGCACCTTTTGTACGCTTAGGGTGGAAAATCGGTAAAAAGTATAGATTCGATCTTAATGGCGGCGTTCTAACTGGAGGGAGTCTCTCCATAGAGGATGCAAATGGGAATGAACTCAGTGAGACTGATTACGATACTGCACCCTTTGTTGGGGCAACCCTGAAGGGCAGTTTTTGATGTTTGCCCTCATGTAATATAAGAATCCGTTAAGGACGATGTTATGCTTCACATACGTTTAAGACTTGGTCGCAGGAAAGAGAGAGATGGAAAAATGCAGTTACAGTTGTTGGCGATATGTGTGTGTACAACACTCTTCTTTTTTGGGGGCTGCGTGAATTCTAAACAGACGGATAATCCTGACCTGAATTCTGTCATGGATGAATATCTCAGCACTGGCCTCCTGCCACTCTGTCCAGACAGCCCCAACTGTGTATGCAGTGAGGATTTGGAACAAAAGTCCCATGTAGCCCCTTTAACCTTCACTGGAGAGACCCAAAAGGCGTGGCAGATTCTTCAGGATCTGGTTGCTGAAATGGGGGGAGAAATACAGGTCGTTGACGATTCCTTCCTCCATGCCACCTTTCGCAGCAGGGTTTTTGGCTTTATTGATGACTTGAATTGTCGCCTGGATGAGGACAATAAGCGTATTTATATGCGCTCTGCCTCAAGGGTTGGTTATTCTGATTTCGGTGTCAATCGTAAGCGGGTGGAAAGTGTGAAAGAGCACTTTGGGGAGTCCATGAAAAAAAACCTATGAAATTTTCAAACAATCAATCAGGTTGGATGTCATAAAAAAACAATAGGTTAAGCACTCATTTCTTAAATTCAGGCTTTATGGTTGTGAAGATTTCTGAAGAAAAGGTACCTTTCCTTTTTCTAACGATTGGTACCTGTTGGAATCAAGATCCTGATCTTCATTGATGTGGGCCTGCAGAGCCTGAATGAAACGTACAGGCCATTTTTTTTGAATAATGGTTTTGACAAAATCGGGAATCCAGCCTCCCATGTCACCGGAAAAGATGAACTTCACCCGACTGCGTGTTTCTGAGAGCGGGATGATAACAAAGTCGAGAATCTCAACATTGGCGAGGGTGTGGTCGGTATTTGCCAGTGCTTTATTGTTTGAGTTCACCGCTGAGAAAAGGACCCGATCCTGTTCGTATTGTACACTGCCCATAAGCAGAAACTCCCTGTCTTCAAATGGCCAGGGAGTTGTATAAAATTCACTGAACTCAAAATGATTAGACGATGGCTCACTGTGTATGGTTGAGGATTTCAGTTTTGGAGCCCATATATGCTTCCTTTCTGCATTCACAAGAGCCATTACAATCTGCTGAAAGGGGATGTTCAATTCAGCGCTTGCCATAAATGGTAGGAGCCCTTCCTCTTCTTCCCGGGCCTGATAGAGAGCCACGCCTTCATAGGTGTCGATGTACTCCCATTTATCCATATTTGCATGGGCGGATATGGGCAGGAGAACGGAAAAAAGGATAATGAGAAAAACTGATTTTAGAGGGAAAAGGAATATGTTTTTCATAAAAGAGTGTATCTGAAGGTGTAAGAGGGAGACGGCAAAATAAATCGGATTCGCAGGAGGCACGGACACCATTTTACGCTGGCTTGTTTGAGTTTGTTTTGGAGTACCAATTTAGCAGCTGGATCCATATTTTTCCCTTAAGACTTTGCCAACAAAAAGCATGTTCTGATTATTCAGATGTTACTCATCAAAGGCAAATACTAGTCCTATACTATAGGGCTGCTTTACTTTGACAATGTAGTTCCCAACCTCTTGTTGGGCAAAGAGATCTTGAGCGAGAGGCATCCAAAAAAGAGTTCTTTTGTCAGTTTTATCAGTAAAATAAATTTTAACTTTGGTTGTTACATTTCCTGTATTTTCGGCATTGACAACTCCATAAGTAACCCCCTCCTCTTCCCAGAAGAATTGTTTTTGGAAAGAGATGATTCTTGAGATAGATGTATCCGTTTTTTGATTTTTCAGTTGTATACTAAAGCCATCTAATCCCGTATATGTAGCTAAATAGATGGTGAATTTTTTATAAACCAATGGGGTCCATGGCCCAACGTCACGATCGAAAATTTTATGCCCTTTTTCAGATATTGTAATGTTAGCAAAATTTTCTCCATTGTTATGGTAGAACTGATTGCATCGTATGGTAAAGCCCAAATTCAATTTGGTTTTACTCTCTTTTAGATAGACGAAATTTGCAGATTTCATCTCAGGAATTTGTATAGAAGCACTGTACTGGCCTTCTATTATATTAAATGCATCCTCTTTTTTACTGCCAACGATAAGCACCTTTTTCCCATTGAAACTTTCAATTGGTTTACCAAGAGTATCAAAATCCCCGTTGTCAATATCAAAGCTATGTTTCCACTTTCCCTGGTGTTTTGTTGAATAGATTGTTCCGTAAACTTCAACTCTTGTACTTTGTGGATTTTTTAGAGTAACAAATGTAACTTTTCGTATTTTTCGATCGAATATATATAATGGGGCCTTTGGTATTAGAATGGCTTTAAAACTACTTTTCCACTTGAGGGAAATAGTATTCCCTACATTTTCTGTTCCTTCAATCTCTATAGTATCAAGTTGTAAAAACGCAGGAATTTCCTTCTTGAAATCATTTTGCAACGCATTTTTATTTGGCTGCGGGGCATTATCAACGGCACCTCTCTCCGCGGAATATTTAGTGCGGAAATAGAAATTTCCGGTAAGAGAAGAGGATTCCCAAGGAGTCTGCTTTTCCCCAGTCTCTTCAAGAACTGCCCTCCGTACCTTCATAAACATCTGATTAATTGTGAGACCAGATTCCTCCATATAGTGAAGAAGGTGTTTTGTATAAATCCCATTACGTCCTCGGCCATCCGCAGCAACTGAACCGGGAGAAGTGGCATAGGCAATCAATGATCCCGTAGGCGCGTCCATCTGGGAAAGACCTTTGGCTGTGGAGCGAAAGCTTCTGGAGAAAGGATTATTGCGACAAGCATCGAGGATAACAATGTTCAAATCATTTTTCGCCACCTCCATTTTACTTAACACCAGCGATGCGTCAACAGTCTCGTATTTTACATCCGCCTCATCATCAATTTGAGCATCAACAGGAATGAGATAGTTTCGATTCTGGTACTGAATACCATGACCGGCAAAATAAAAAAGACCAACGCCGCCTGTTCGAAGTCCTTTACCAAAGTTGCGAATAGCGTCTTCCATTTCACGCTGATTACTATTGGTCAGTAGATTTACTAGGAAACCCGATTTTTCAAGAGCTTTTGCAATATCCATTGCGTCATTTACTGCATTCTTCAGCGGTGCAGTTTTATAAGCGGCATTTCCGATAACCAATGCACTGCGAACAGTTTTTTGCTCTCCAATCTGTCCTAGATTCCCTCCTCCAGACACTGCCAAAGCAGACGTTTGTAGAGAAGGACACAGAAAAAGCAACAGGAAAACAATTGAAAAAATGCCTGAAACAGCTTTGTACATTGGCGCACCATAAAGTTTTTTTGTCATATGACATCGATACGGTATACAGTCGTCACATAAGAATCAAGAAAAAGAAAGGCCTTTTATGAATACCTCGTAATAGTGCCATTCGTGCCCCCCTATGATAAGTACAGTCAAGAGCATTATCGAGCTTCAGGCCCCGGGCCAGTTCGATTTTCACAGGTTTGCCTTGAACCACCATCTCTATACCACGATGGCCCATATCAACAAAATTTTGAAATTCATTTAACGTGAAGAAATGTTTCACTCTGTCGCCCAGTTTTTCTACCATGTAACCAGCATATCCCGCAAAATATTCGGCTGTCTCGCGTGTCTGCCATCCCCCTTTGTCCTGCAATGCCTGCGGGAGATCCCAGTGGTAGAGCGTGGCAAAAGGTTGAATGCCGGCATTCAGTAGCTCATCCATAAGACGGTTGTAGAAAACCAGTCCTTTCGGATTTGCCCCCCCCCCGTACCGCTGGGGAAGATGCGAGGCCATGAGATCGAAAAGCGGTATCCAGTTGCACCCATCGCCTTCATTATCTGGACATCTTCTTTATATCGTAGGTAGTGGTCAATGGCGACATCACCGGTATCATTATTTTTCATCTTTCCCGGTGTATGTGAATACGTGTCCCATATTTACTTTCCTTTACCGTCCACTTTGGGGGAACCCTCGATCTGGTAAGACGCTGTAGCCAGTCCCCAACAAAAACCATCTGGAAATTTTGGCAGGTTGGGCGCTGATGTAGTGATGTTATTAGCATCTTGTTGGGATGTCTTTGTATTCAGAGTATTTATCAGGGGGACTGAATTGACAGGTATTTGGTTTCCTAGTTTAAATTTAGTTGTTACTGCTGATTTTTAAGTCAGATTATGCCAGGACACTGTTTGGGAATTTATGGTTGTGTGTCCAGAGGCCGGGATGCCACTTTTCATAATCCTGGAAAGCTATCCGCAAAACGGGATAATACGTTTGAACTTTGCTGCCTTGATCTTCATAGAACTATCTACAATGCTCGCAATGTTAGGAGGTAACTGAAATTGAAAACAAAGGTACTCATTGAGTTATGTTAAATCCTGTTTAACAGAAATAGGTTTTAAATAATACCTAATCATGGTGTCGCAAGTATTGGAGAAACAATGAATAAAAACAATTAATTAAGGTAGGAGGTGTCTTGTGCTAGAGGTGTCCCGATCACAGGCCCCCCAACCCAAGACAAAGGCTTCTTATACACCACAAGAATATCAAGCTGATTGTGTAAAAACAACTTTAAAATCAATTTCCCAACTGGAAACGTCTACCTAAAAAATGAAAGTGAGAGCTTGCCAAAAAAATGCTAGCAGAAGTTGTTTCAGGGGATGATTTCAAGCTGGAAGTTGAGGATCCTATCGAAGAATTATTTGGCATAGAACAACAGGGTACTGCTAAAGGTGTGATGAAAAAAAGCAGTTACACACTTTCTCCTCTGTTTGCCAGTGACGAAGAGCTTCTCAATATTATCGCTCTGATTGATGAAATGATTATTAACCGTCTTCTTGTCTGTGATGGCTACAGTCCTGCAATGGGTGAAATTTTTTCCTGCAATTTGTTGAGAGCTGAGTTACTTCAAGCAATCAGTACCCTGAAATCAGTTGTAGTACGTTTTGTACCGATGAATATCTTGGACTGAAGCGGAAGCAAAATGGAGTATTGAATGATCATTACTTTGGAAAAGGAATTGAGAGAAACAGACGAAGAAACAAGCAACACTACTGCTTTTCTGACATGGAGTTATGCTGTATACTGCTGGTTTGCTCATGTGTAATTTTTAATCCAATCGGGGCACCAACTATGACCACCTTTTCTTTTCAGAACCTCTCTTTTCAGGACGTACATATCAAACAGTGGGAACTGGAGCCAGGACAGCACTGGTGTCTTCTGGGAACCACCGGATCCGGTAAAAGCCGCTTTACCCGGATGCTTGAATCCCCCGAAAAGTGTGTTCCGGAAAATGATCAATCTGTTCTACCCTCTACCTGTATCTGCGTCGGGTTTGAAGCACAACAAACACTTTATGAAGAGGAGTTGAGAAATAACGATACGGATTTTATGGATCGTGTCGATTATGGACAGACTGGTCTTGAGCTACTGCGTGCAAGTGGTGCAGAGAATACGGCAATTGATGCAATGGTGACACGGTTTGCTATCACTCCTCTACTTAGCAAAGGATTTCGCATGTTTTCATCGGGGGAGACCAGAAAGCTCCTCATTGTTCGCGCCCTGCTGTCAAAACCGGATCTGCTTATCCTTGAAGAACCGTATGACAGTCTCGATGTTGAATCCACAAGGGAGCTTGGTATGTTTCTTAGTGAGATCAAGGAAGAGCAGCGTCTCCTCATCTGTGTCAACCGTTTGCAGGATATTGAGCCCTGGTACAGCCATGTTGCTGTCCTTCATCAGGGGCATTTACTTATTGCGGCTGAGCGGAAGAAAGTACTTGAAGACAGATCCATCGGGTCACTTTTTTATTTCGATACCCGGCAACTGGCGGAATTACCTCCTCGTCCCCTCACATCCATCTGCTTTGACCCTCTACTCAGCTTTGAAAATAGTAGGGTTCGCTATGGAGACATCATCCAGTTCCAAAATCTCTCCTGGGTTCTACGCCCTGGCCAACATACCATCGTTGCAGGACCTAACGGGGCAGGGAAGTCTACGTTGCTGCAAATGATCAGCGGAGACCATCCCCAGTGCTTTAACAACGGGGTTACCGTTTTTAACCATCGTCGGGGGAGTGGAGAGAGTATCTGGGAAATCAAGCAGCATATCGGTCTGGTTTCCGGTTCTCTGCATCAGGACTACAGGGTTCCCGGCAATGCCTTAAGTGTTGTTGCATCAGGCCTCTATGATACCATCGGTATTTATCAGGCTGTGCCGGAAAAAGAAAAGGAAATAGCACGTTGCTGGCTGGCTGTGGTTGGTTTGGGAGATCGGGCGAATGTTGCATTTCGACAGTTATCCTGGGGGGAGCAAAGGCTGGTCCTTATTGCCCGTGCGTTGATTAAATATCCTCCCCTGCTGCTCCTAGATGAACCAACCCTGGGTCTGGATGACCGTAACCGCTTTATGGTCCTTGCCTGCCTGGAACGTATCGTTCGTATGAATATCTCAACCGTGCTTTTTGTCAGTCATCGTCAGGATGAGCATCTGCCTCTTTTTCAGCATCAACTTCTCTTTGAACCGACAAAAGATATAAGAAAGGATGGCCTTTTTCGTATACAACAGTTTCCGCCTCCAGCCGTTTAGACAAAAGGTGTTATGGCCCTGCTCTTCATGATGGCTTGTATGTTGCGAGAATCCGTTATCCTAAAATAACTCCCTTGATGTTCCAAAGCCTTCTTGTAATAATCTGTCTATCGGTTGAGAACTTCAGCCTGGTTACCCAGAACAATAAGATTGAGAAGTCTCATACCGAAGATGATCACAGCCGTAATAACCGGTGCTATTTTTCTCCTAGGACTTAGGCCAACGGAAAGTAAGTATGCATCACTTTTACCGGAAAAATGGCCTCCTGCCTTTTTCTGACCGAGGAAGGGGAGGTGTTGCTCCTTCAGTAAATTAAACTTGCTGTAAATTTCAATGCAAGTAATAATGTAGGAGTAGTAGCGGAAAAAGAAGCCTTGGAAGCACAGTCTTTTCTACGCAGAATTGTAGAATCAGGCAAGTAGAAGTACAGTAAATTTCTCGTTTTAGGCTGGCCCAGTCTAGCCAGTTGCAAGAACGTGATTTGCTGAGCAGTATGTTTACTAAAACGCAAAGGAAATATGGCTGGCATCTGTAGAATCCCGAAATGAGAGTAATGTACCCTCATAATCAAAAGGAGTTAGTATGAAACTGTTTTTTGTCATTGTTATGGTTTGCTGTTTTGCTGGATTTGCTACAGCCGCCAAAAAAGTAGAACCAGGTTGTGGAAAACTTCTGCAGGCAAGTTGTCAAGGGTGTCATAATTACCAACAGATCTGTAAGCAGGTGGGAGAACGTTCAAAACGGGGCTGGAAAAAAACCGTGAAACGGATGGTTAAAAACCATGATGCAGATATTACCAAGGATGAAAGCAATATACTGGTCGCTTGTCTGGCGGACCCTTCTCCTGAGATAAAGAAAATATGTCGTAAGTAGTGTATTGGCAGTAAGAAAGGAAAAAACGGTTAGGTCTTAGATCGGCACAACCGTTTTTTATTACTGGCTGGGGGACATGGCTTCAAACCTTGATAGACAGGGGAAGAGTCCACCTCTATTTGTTTGTTGAGAGTTTCCTGCCGCAGTGTTTTAGACAGGATCTCGGGGTATTTGAATAATACGTAAGAGGGCTCCTTCCCTTTCTATTATTTTTTGTGATCACACTCACCATTCTGGTCACTGCTATTTCTTCTTACTGCTTCTGGAGCCTTCAAGAGCGACTAAACTTATTGCGAAGAGAAGCATGGTTGCTACAGAATCTGGCTCAGGAAAAAACGTGTACGATCATATTGCGGATTGTTGAAAAAAGCCTCAGGTTCATTTTCCTCTACGATTTCCCCTTCATCCATAAAAATTATACGATTTGCGACTGTCCTCGCAAAACCCATTTCATGAGTTACACAGATCATTGTGATATTTTCTTCTGCCAGTTCAATCATTACATCAAGAACTTCCTTGATCATTTCGGGGTCAAGTGCAGAGGTTGGTTCATCAAATAGCAAAATATTGGGGTTCATACACAAGGCCCTGGCAATAGCAACACGCTGCTGCTGTCCTCCTGACAGTTGTCCTGGGTATTTGTAAGCTTGCTCTTCAATACGAACTCGTTTTAAAAAATGGAGGGCAAGTTCCTCTGCTTCTTTTTGTGGCAGTTCTCGCACAAAAATTGGAGCTAGAGTTAAATTCTCAATTACTGACATGTGTGGAAACAGGTTGAAATCCTGAAAAACCATTCCTACTTCCCGCCTGACTTCTTCAATACCCTTCAGGTTAGAAGTTAACCTAGTCCCACCTACGATAATAGATCCTTTTTGATGTTGCTCAAGACTATTAATACACCGTATTAATGTTGATTTTCCAGACCCTGAAGGGCCACAGATAACAATCCGCTCACCACGATTTACTTTAAGGTTTATATCTTTAAGAACATGAAAAGTGCCATACCACTTGTTCACATCTGTCATTTCAATAACAACGTTTGAATCTCTGGATGAGTGTGTACTGGTCATTTACAGCTTTGAACTCCTTTGATGAATATTGACTGAGAACTGTTAATGCTCGCTGGGACCACGCTTCTCTATGGAACGTCCATATTGACTCATGCTGAAACAAATTACCCAGTAGACTGCAGCACAAAAGATATACGCCTCAGCGTCAAAGCCTAACCAGTTAGAATCCTGAGTAGACGCTTTTGCCATACCGAGAAAATCCAGGAGCCCAACAATGATCACAAGAGAAGTATCTTTAAATAAGGCAATACATCGACCTACAAGTGAAGGGAGTACGTGTCGTAAAGCCTGTGGCAGGATAACGAAAACATTCATCTGCCAGTAGTTGAGCCCCACTGCTTTGGCAGCATCTATTTGCCCCTGTGGAATGGCCTGAAGCCCTCCCCTTACAACCTCAGCCATATAGGCCGAAGAGAATAATATTATACCGACCTGTACCCGGAGCATATTATTAATTTGCATATTTTCAGGTAAGAATAGTGGCATCATAACTGAAGCCATAAACAAAATAGTAATGAGCGGTACTCCTCTGATAGGCTCAATAATACCGATACATAATGATTTAATGGTTACAATTTTACTTCTTCTTCCAAGAGCCAGTATAACTCCCATGGGAACAGAAATGAGGATTCCAACTAAGGCAAGACCGACACTCAACATCAAGCCGCCCCATCTAGATTGATCCACGATTGGGAGCCCTAAACCACCATTAACCAATAAGTACATGATAAAGGGAAAGACAAGCCACATTGAGATAAGTATAAATTTACTGAAGACACGACACACTGTTCCGAGGGATAACAGGACCAGAAGCCCCCCCGCCAATGCCGGCCGCCAGACCTCGGATGAAGGGTACGTGCCGACAAGAAACACCTGGAACTTGTGGCCAATAAATGTCCAGCAGGCGCCTGAAGATTCTCTGCAACTATCTGCGTTACCGGCCCAGGTTGCGTCAAAAATAGTCCAGGAGAGAAGTGGTGGGATTATTATTGTTAACAGAACGAGGCATCCAATTGACAACAGCGAATTGAACCACCCATTAAATAAATTTTCACGCAACCAACCGAGCGGTCCCGTGAGGCTAAGCGGTGGAGTCTGGGCAGGAAGTGGCCTGAAGATCAACGCATCACTCTGTGTATTACTTGTGACCATAATTTAGTTCTCCACAACCTGAACTTTTCCATTAGCCCAGTTCATGATTAAGGAAATTATCAGGTTTATGGTAAGGTATACAGCCATCCACAAGCCTATAATTTCGATTGCCTGATCATTTTGGCCAATGATGGTGCCACCGACAGAAACCATATCTGGATAGCCTATGGCAACAGCTAAGGAACTGTTTTTTACCAGGCTGGTATAGTCGTTAGTGGTAGCTGGAATACTCACTCGTAATGCCTGGGGTAAAATTACTTTTCGCATTATCAGTGTTGATTTTAATCCAAGGGCATTTGCTGCCTCAGCTTGTCCCTTCTTCACAGATTGTATGCCGCTTCGAACATTTTCTGCTATAAAAGCGGCGGTGTACAGGACCAAACCAGTCATTAAGGCAGAAAATTCAGGACGCAGTACGACTCCCCCCTTGAAGTTAAAACCCTTGAATACCGCAAATTCAAAATCTATTACAGATGGAGAGAGATAAAAAGCCAGTGATGGTAAAAGAATAATCAAACCAAAAGCAATACGACCTGTCGGTAATCCTTTACCGGTAAGCTTCCTTTTCTTTTTTGAACTCCTGTAAACCAGATACACAAGAAAAAATGCGAGTAAACATGCTATCAAAACAAACCAGAAGCCATTGTGTGGATTAGGGCTTGGTAAATAAATGCCTCTGTTGTTGATGAAAATCCCGGGCAAGGGATTAAGACTTTTACGTGGATGAGGCAGGCTTGCCAGTACCACGGCATATGTAAAAAAAAGTGTGAGTAAAAGGGGAACGTTACGGAGAATTTCTACATATATTGTGGCCAAGCGTGATACTAGCCAATTGGAAGAGACTCGGGCACAACCGACAATAATCCCGATAATAGTGGCGAAGATAATTCCCAGAAAAGCAACGTACAGTGTATTCAATACACCAAGTAAAAAGGCATAGCCGTAAGTGTCAGACGGCAGATATGGGAGCAAGGTGTCATTGATAGGTAAACCGCCTTCAACACTCATAAACCCAAACCCGGAAGCAATGTTTCTTGCTTCCAGATTTGCCTGGGTATTGAGAAACAGTGACCATGATACAAAGGCCACTGCTCCGACAACAGCTCCTTGAATCAAGAGATTAAGTATCTTTCTTGCCGCACCGTCACCAGAAAAAATATCAGAAAAGCTCACGGACTACTCCTGTCCAAGACCGGTCGAAACCGGTCTTGAGATGATATATTCTTTATCTGATTGGCATTGCATACAAGAGACCACCGTTGGTCCACAGGTTGTTCAATCCACGAGGTATATTGAGTTTGGTTTTTGGTCCAAAATGTCGTTCATAAATCTCACCATAATTGCCTACTGCCTGGATTGCTCTCACAAGCCAATCATTATCCAGATTGATAAACGAGCCAACATCTCCTGAAACTCCAAGCATGCGCAGTACAACAGGATCCTTGCTTGATTTTTTTACTTCCAGCACGTTGGCTTGGGTAATACCTTTCTCTTCAGCTTCAATGAGACCGTAAAGTACCCAGGTAACTAAATCTTTCCACTGATTATCTCCGTGTTTCACCAAAGGTGAAAGAGGTTCTTTTGAAAAGATTTCCGGTAAAATTACGTGGTCGGCAGGATTCTTAGTGGTTGTTCTCAAGCTTGCTATCTGACTCATATCCGTTGTGAAGGCATCACAACGGCTCGTTGTATAGGCATGGAATGCCTCTTTCTTCCCTTCAAATACGACTGTTTCTAACGTAATTGAGTTGGCACGTGCAAAATCAGCAACATTAAGTTCACTGGTAGTACCCGATGTAACGCATACTGAAGCACCATCCAATTGTTTTGCAGAAGTGAGGCCTGAAGCTTTGGTCGTCATAAATCCCTGGCCATCGTAAAATACTGGGACGGTGAAATCAACGCCCTGCTTGGCATCCCGCTTCATAGTCCATGTTGTTGTTCGAGAAGTAATGTCAACCTGGCCAGAGGATACTGCTACTATTTTCTGCTTGGATGCCAGAGATACAAACTTAATCTTATCTGGATCTGCAAGAACTGCTGCTGCCACGGCTCGACCCATATCCACGTCAAATCCAGCCCAAACGCCTTGGTCATTCGGAGCTGAAAATCCAGTAACCCCTTCACTAACACCCAAAGTGAGAACATCTTTTGATTTTACATTCTCTAGCGTTCCTGCAAAAACAGGGGAGACTAATAGAGTACAAACTACGGTCGTAATTAAAGCATACATCTTTTTGATCATCGCATTTCTCCTTATGGATTTAACTTTATCGAATTTGTTCTGAACCTGTCGTGTGCCCATTGATACACTTTTACCTCCATTAAAACAATCTCTCATCAAAAAGATACTCGGTTTTTTCCGGTGACACTTTTGGGAAGGAAAAAGAACATTCTAAGGACTGAAATGGTCTATTTTTGTGGTATTGTTACGATAATGGATGGCAATAGCTTGTCGCGGTAGGAATGCCGGTTACCCGGCACCTCCCGTACAGATCCGTACGTGAGGTACTGTATCATACGGCTCTTACCTCGGGTAATAACGCTGAAAATTCTGATTTGGAAAAGGATGTACAATTCTCATTCTTGGTATCAGCTGTCTGATTAGGTTTTCAAATTGCTTCCATGTGAAAAGCTTCTCTTTTTTGTCTCCGAGTAAGAGTATGTGGAACCAAGAACGTCAAATGTTTCTGGCTTGCCTTCGCCTCTCTTCTGGCGATTGCCAACTGCAAAACGTCCAACCTTGGTTCGATCCCGTCGCACGCGTTGCAAGATCTTTATGCAACATGTGGAAACGATACTTGGTCGCCCAAACAGAGTGGTATTGAATTTTGCACTTTGTCTCGATTTCTTGTCGATATTCCAGGCAGGCAAGTATAAGTCCACTGCTAGCCCAAAATGCTATCCGTCAGAAAGACGGAGGGTTTAACTTTTCACAGAAGCAAGAAATTAATTCCTGCGGGAGTTCTTTTTTAACACGTCAATCATCTTTTTAGTCAATGAATTGGAAAGTCGTGCGTTATATGACGCATGATATTGAACCGGCGTCTTAGCGAGTGACAAATCAAGTCGTTATACATAGCCGTATTGCTAACATCCCCTAAAGAAATACCAAAATCATAGTTTTTCTTTGTGTGGAGTGCGTTGACTGTTTGAATAGCGGCATCAAAGACCTGAGGGGTATAGACCATTACCGGAGAATAGAGCGAGGTGATGCGACAAGAAGAGTCCTCTTGTTGGTTGTGAATAAACTGGTTTGGAGCTTCTTTATCTGTTAGGTGAATATCGGACATGGGAAAAAAGATGACGATGATCAAGGGCGGTCAGTTATACTTTTGCTGCATTATTCAAGCTTGATGAATGTTTGTGAACGAGCAAGATACCAACAAAAAGAAGTGCACTAAGGCCATAAAGGGCGAGGTCAAAACTGTGAAAGGTATCAAATATAAGACCGGCCAATATAGGGGAGAGTGATGCTGGTATATTGCTGGAAAAGAGCCAACCATAGATCTGACTTACTCGGTCTGCTCCCCAACAACGTGATGCTGTGGAAACAAAAAGAACGAGAACTCCACCATAGTTAAACCCGGTAAGTGTTGCTATCAGAAGAAAGCCAGTGGCGGTCCCCAGTAAGCTTGGAGCCGACATAAGAACTAAAGCTTGAAAGAGGAGGTTCACTTTTATCACGGATGCAGATTGCATTTTATCAAAAATCATTCCCCAGCCGATCCTGCCGCAGGCATTGGCTAGAGCAAAAAGTGATACCCCGGTTATGCCAAGCTGAACCATATTCTCGCCATCAAAGAGTTCCTTGAGATTGGCGTTTACTGCAAATCCTGCGGCAAGACCAATAAACATGGCCGCATAGAGTATCTGGAAAATCGGATGGCTGATCATCTCCCTGAAGGTCACGTCTTTTTTTCTAGACACAATTTTTAGATCGTTCTCGGGGAAATGCATGGTTGATCCAGCTGTGACGACCATTGCCATAAAAATGAGGCCAAAAATGAAAAAGGTTTCAAAGGGGGTTTTGTTCATGGATTCCATGAGGTAGCCACCTATCTGACTCACAAGGGCTGCTCCACCTCCAAAACCAGCAACAGCGATACCTGTGACCAAGCCTTTACTGTGTGGAAACCAGCGAATGCAGACAGCAATGGGGACAATATATGCTATGCCTGCACCTACACCACTCACTACTCCAATGCCGAGAGTGGTCAGAAGAAAATTTTTGTAGCCAAGACTTGCTATCAGCCAACCACTTCCAAAAAGGAAACCACCGCTCATTGCACAGATTCTTGGGCCGATTTTTGGAAGAATCGTTCCGGTCATCATCATCGTAAGTGGAAAGATGAAGTAGAAGGCTGTAAATGGGACCTGAACAGGACCTTGTTGTAACCCTGTGAGCGCTTTTAAAGGTTGGACATAAATGGACCATGAATACGTCGCGCCTAGGCACATTTGCATCATAACTGCGGACAATAAGATTACATATCGCATGGCGGCTTTAGTGTAGGGCTGAGTGTGTTTTCACTGTTAGGTGAAACCAAAAAAAGTATTTTTAAATTGCCTGACCATTCTTGAGGAGCAAGCTCTCTAACCATTTTTAATTTTAAGATAAGAGCAGGTCGCTATTGTTCAATGCTTTTTATGACCGCTGAAAAATCTTCATCGCTGCATCCATCTTTTTTAGCCCTGATGTAAGCATTGTTTGCGGCGCTGCTTGTATGGAGCGCTTGGTTGCATGAATCACCGAGTGATAATGCTAGTCGCATGTCTTTTTGCATGTGTTTTAGGGGGAAAGCAGGGGCAAAATTACCCTCTGCCATGAGCGATCCTTTGAGCTGGAACATCGGATTATTAATAGCGCCCTGGGCTAGTATTTCAAGAATATCATTTTTCTCTAACCCCACCTTGTCGCCAAGAGAAAGTCCTTCGGCGAATGCGGTCATCATTGTACCCATGATCATATTGATGACCAGTTTCATTTGAGCACCTTGGCCGATTTGAGGGAAGTAAAACGATCGTTTCCCCATTACGTTTAATGCTTCTTCGGCGTCGTTATAAAGAGATTCATCGCCAGAACAGAGAAACACCAAAGCTCCGTCTTCTGCCGGTTTTTTACTCCCGGAAACGGGTGCTTCGAGAAATCTGCCACCTTTTTTCTTTATTGCATTATGGATACTGCAAGATGTCTCTACATCGACGGTTGAGACGTCAATGTAAGATCTTCCAGTAGAAATTCCCTCAAGAACCCCACCTTCGCTAAAGCAAAGTGCGCTAGCAGCTGCCGGATCAGACACCATGCCAAAAGTGATCTCACATTGGGCAACAACTTCAGCTGCTGTTTTACCTTGTTTAGCGCCAAGATCAACCAGAAGGTTACAGCGCTCCGCTGTTCTATTCCAGACTGTTACTTCATGGCCTGCTTTGAGTAGATTTGTTACCATCGCTTGACCCATAATACCAATGCCAAGAAAACCATATTTACTCATGATTGTTTCCTCCTAAAAGTGTGTGTAACTATCCTATGAATAGTCCCATAGATTTAAGGTGTCGTAAAGATAAATAATATGCGGACGCCTTAGTAGCTCGCGGGTATTGGTCAGCTTTTCATTTTTTCTTTTACACGAGGAAAAAGAGCCAGCCGTAAGGGCAGCTCCACTCTTTCCCTAAAGCTGCGGTTCCCACTCCTGCAAGAGTGCCCCACCAGGTACTGGCATTCCACCGGCAGCTAGTATCTTGAAAGTTCCTGTAGCATACAAACACCAGTATTTGCGGCATTACTGACGGAAGAGGGTCGTACAACAAAAAAAATTGGCACCATAAGTAGAGGCTATAGTTGCCTCAGAGATATATGCTTAGTGGTTGCAAGATATTGAATTCATTTAGTTAACGTTTGTGCTGCCGGGGGCAACCCGGTTTCTGCCGGTTTCTTTTGCTTTATAAAGAAAAGTATCTGCTGCTTTGATAGGATAACAGGTGAAAGATGACCTACGGCAAAAACAAAACGAACTTTTCGATCGGCACCGCAGATGGGTTTATTACGTATATCACACTTAATATTCCAGAAGAAATTTTCCAGCTTGTTCATGATTACGCTTGGTACTCCAACCGTATACGGTGAAAATGGCGTAAGGCTGAGGATGAGAATTTGAGATGAAGATCATTCGCTTTATCGTTGGAACGGAAGCTAATCCGTAAGATCCTGACCCACCTGTAGTGCTGGCAGGGCATAAGATACGCGGTTCTCCCTATTGGTCGGGGACAGCAGATACAGTTCCAACTCCTCCTAAGCTGGAGAGACATTATAAGCCCCTTTATGGCGTTGGCTGATGGCCCCGTGGTGGGCGAAGGGGGACTTTTTGTGGTTAGGGGGGAGCAGTAGGGGCAGATCTAGGGAATAACAAAAGCTAATGAAATATCTCATGGTTCTGACGGGTGGCTTTTTGATGTTGCTGCTTTGGTGGGAATATTATAGGGTGTTTTTATGATTTATACGGGAATGTGGATGGCTTGTGGTTTTTTCCATCTATTCTGCAGAAAGTTACAGTGCATGAAGGCCACAAAAACTCTCTAGAAGCTGGAGCCATATTTTTTCCTTGGGATTTTGCCAACGGAAAAAAAATTCTTATCACTTTCACCGGGATGAAAAGTAAGCAAGGTCGCGAATTCAGAGAGAAGGTTCTTATGTCTGTTCCTTAACTCTTGAGCTTCACTCCTCAACCCCGATCCTTGAACCCTGAACCTTAAACCAGAAAAATATGCGTAGAGTTGTCATAACAGGATTGGGTATTGTCTCGTCACTTGGAGACAGCATACAAGATGTTCTCTTATCGCTGCAAAACGGCGTATCCGGTATCCACTATCACCCAAAGTATGAAGAACTTGGCCTGCGTGCCCGGATCGGAAGTTTTACCCAAATTAAGATTAAAGAGCATATCGATAAAAAAATCCTACGTTTTATGGGCGATGCCGCAGCCTATGCCTACATTGCCATGAAACAGTCCATTGAGGATGCACAACTCGAAGATGACCAGGTATCCTCACCCCGCACCGGCCTTATAATTGGTTCCGGCGGCACCTCTGCCAGCAATGCCGTAGCAACCGCAGATGTCATGCGGTCTAGAGGTTTGCGACGCTTGAGTCCGTTTATGGTGCCGCGCACCATGAGCAGTACGGCATCTGCCGGATTAACAGCGCCCTTTAAGATTAAAGGGACCTGCTACTCTATTTCCTCAGCCTGTGCCACCGGTGCCCACTGTATAGGGGCCGCCATGGAACAGATTCAGCTGGGAAAACAAGATATCGTCTTTGCCGGCGGCAGTGATGAGGAACACTGGACTCAGACATCCATGTTTGACGCCATGGGCGCGCTGTCTACCAAATTCAACGACACCCCCGAGCGAGCGTCCCGACCATATGATCTTGATCGAGATGGTTTTGTGGTTGCCAACGGCGCGGGGGTGGTAGTGGTTGAAGAGCTTGAGCATGCCCGTAAACGAGGTGCGAAAATCTATGGTGAAATCGTCGGTTACGGGGCAACAGCGGATGGCTTTGAAATGGTGGCGCCATCGGGAGAAGGGGCAGCCCGCTGCATCAAAATGGCTCTGGACATGACGGACAACTCCATCGACTATATCAACGCCCATGGGACTTCAACGCCCAGAGGAGATCTGGTTGAATTACAGGCAATCCGTCACGTTTTTGGTAACAAAATTCCTCCAATCAGTTCCACGAAATCGCTGTCAGGGCATTCGCTGGGAGCGGCCGGTGTACACGAGGCTATCTACAGCCTGCTGATGCTGAATCATAATTTCATTGCCGCCTCAGCCAATATTGAGAATATGGATCCCGAAGCGGCAGACATGAACATTGTTACAGAAATGCGAGAAGAACGTCTGGAAACTGTGATGTCAAACAGCTATGGCTTTGGTGGCACCAATGGCTGCCTGATATTCAGTAAATTTTTTTAAAATGAGATACCAGGTCAGGCTATCCGTAACACACACTACTCCTGTGCTTTACTCTCCTTGTCTATTCGGCGTGGACCTTCCGTGATCAACACCTTTTTAAAGTCTTTAGAATTGAGCGTTGAATTCCACTTGCTGTTTTGAGGCCCTTCCTATACCGTACAAGTATGGCAAATTCAGGCCCCTGTCAGAAACAGGTGTCCAGCGATATTCATTTTTCCTTGTAAAGTATAACAGATGCCAATGAGCTCCTTTTTTTTCACATCCAGGTGCTTTATCATTAGTCTCTTTGCACTTATGGCAACAACAAGTGGCCAGGCTCGAGATCTCCCTGAAATCCTTGACGGTGGCCAGCTTGTCATTGGCATTCGAGAACGCCCATCCCTGTACTCTCCGACCACCCCTGAGCTTCCTGGGTTCGCATACGAAATAGTAAACGCCTTTGCCAAAAACCTGGGAGTCTCACTCCGTATCGTTACAATCTCCAAATTTAAAGACTACTGGATGCATGGTGACACCTTTTTGCTCCGCGAAAAAAATATTATCAGGACGCCGGATATCTATCAATCCATTGACCTTGCCGCTGAAATATTTACCGTCACAGATCGTCGTCGGAAGCTGATCCATATGGTGCCGTATATTGACAATGTGGAAATCTTTTACGGCCACGAAGAAATCAACAGCAACTCCTACGAAACTCTCAGGGGGAAGAGTATTTTCCTTTTTGAATCAATGAGTTTCTATACTATTGTTTCCAAAAGACTGAAAGGCCTGGCTATCCCATTTTCGATCTCCAAAATCCATATTCAGGCAGGAGAAGTTATCACAGATTCGACGGATGGAGCGTCTGAAGCCCAGGATGTCCACCTTATGGTACTTCCCAAAGACCAGGAGCTTTTCGGCTTGGGTTCCTACATGTTGGTTGTGGGAAAGGAACTGGACGTCGGCATCACCGATTCCATGCTGCTGTTACGCACCCTGCATCAAGAAACGATGTTACGCAACAAGCTCAAGCCGCTCTTCCCGGCCCGCGACACAGCTAGCCAACTGGCCTTTGGCTGTGCCCATGGCACACCACTGCTCAACACACGCCTGGATACCTTTATGAAAGACTTCACTACTTCAACAGAATTCTCTCAACTTCTGATGAAATACACCGGATACACCACAGTTGAATACAAAGCCCTTATCGTCAGCGGCACTGTCAGGTAAATGTCCTCATGACCCTGCAAAAGAAATTTTTCTTTACCTCTCTTCTACTCTTTATTCTTGCGCTGAGCGGGCTCTCGGTCATCTACTTCTCACAGATGTTTCACCTGCGATCCACTCTTGAACAGCAGGTCCTGCAGCTTTCAACAGACTATTATGCCGAGAAGTTCCTGCGTTTCCACAAACAGTATATCCTATTGGCTTCTTCCATCGACAGTATGGGAAATCTGGATAGCCTTTTTGATAAAAACCCCATGCTTCGTAAAATCGTCAGGAAAAATTTCATCCAGGATCTACAGCTGTTCAAAGAGAAATACCCCCTGATCCTCCAAATAAAGATTAGCGACACGAACTATGCTCAGTCCTTTCTTTATCCGGAAAAAGAGATCTGGCGGGAGAGCAGCGCAAGTGAACAGGAATGTCCTTACCAGGTCTCAGATAGCCTGATAATAACGACCTTCTCAAACACCGGGAAGACCGAGAGTAAAATTCAGTTTATTATCAACATCAGCGGGCTCCTTGAAACCATGATGGAGCAGAGCCACAATGTCTCCCTAGTCGTGGGTAAAGGGGATTGTGGAGTCTTTATTAAAGACAGCAAACAGACAAGAATTCTCAATGCTGCTGCCATGGTACCACTACTCCGCAGTGGTGCTGGCGAGACCGTCACTCTCTCTGAAACAGAGTATCTTGTCAGTCGCGTCAACAGCCGGCAACACCCTGTTTTTGTTTTGGAATCTCTGGATGCCAGTCGTCAGGCAATCGTCCGGACCCTTATCTTTCTCTCTCTCTTTGTCATATTTTTTTCAGTAATTATTCTAGCTCTGACCCATTTAGTATCAATACGTATCACTCGTCCAATCCAAAATCTCGCAAAGCAGGTCAGCGGATTCAAAAGAAGGACATTTCGCCCTCTCACAATCAATTCAAACGACGAAGTGGGAGCCTTGTCCACTGCTTTTAACACGATGGGTACTGAAATTCAGGCATTTACAGAGACCCTTGAGAGTAAGATTTTAGCGCGCACCGACGAACTAGAGACAGCCAACAAAAAACTCTCGGAACTCTCCAATAAAGATGCCCTGACTACTCTCCATAATCGCCGCTTCTTTGACGAAAAGTCCCTCGAAATTTACGAGCTTGCAGGCAGAAACCACAGGGTGTTCTGTTTGGCTATTATTGATATAGACTTCTTCAAACGACTCAACGACCGCTACGGACACCAGACTGGTGACGTCTGCCTAGTGCAGCTGGCAAAAATTATGAAAAATAATTTCCAGCGAAGTACCGATTATATTGTCCGCCACGGAGGTGAAGAATTTGCCATATTCACTCTGGGAGAAACGGGAAATAATTTCGCCACACGGTTGGAGAACCTGCGCCGCGAAGTTGCCGAGAATGAGGTCTGTGACGTCAACACCGCTGAGAACGTGAAATTCACAATCAGTATCGGATACTGCCTCTTCCATCCGGAAGAGAAGAGCAGCACCCTTCACGAAATAATTGCAAAGGCAGATTCCGCCCTGTATCTGGCAAAGGATACTGGCAGAAACAGGCTGGAAGTGGCGAACCGCTCAACCGGACTCTAAATATTCTGAAGCGATGGGGGGCGTTACTCCGTTTGGGCTGAGTCGTCTGGTTCCAATCCCGGTCTCGTCTGTTGTCGGAAAGTGGTTATCTTTTGCTGACCGTTTTTAATCGTTAACGGGCTATTCATTCAGCTCGCCCATAACCATGGGAATTGCTGCTTATGTTTTTCTTCGTAGCGATCTATTTGCTCGGTTTGCTTGAGGGTTAAGCCAATGTCATCCAACCCATTCAACAAATTGTGTTTACGAAAACCATCAAGTTCGAATTCGACCTCAATTCCACCCGGCGTGCTGACTTTCTGCTTTGCTAGGTCTACGGTGAACTCGACACCTTCATTGTTTGAAATCTCGTTCATTAATGCCTTCAGGGTATCGGCTTCAACTACTACTGGCAAGATACCGTTTTTGAAACAGTTGTTGTAAAAAATGTCGGCAAAACTGGTGGAAATAATGGTGTTGAAACCATAGTCATCTATTGCCCATGGAGCGTGTTCGCGTGATGATCCGCAGCCAAAGTTGTCGCCAGTGACAAGTACCTTTGCGCCTGCAAAATTCGGGTTATTCAATTCAAAGTCTGGATTGAGGGACCCGTCTTCCAAGAAGCGCCAGTCATGGAACAAGTGTTGGCCAAAACCAGTGCGCTCCACTTTTTTCAAAAACTGTTTTGCAATGATTTGGTCTGTGTCTACATTGCTACGATTCATCAACGCCGCAACGCTAGTGTGTTTAGTATATTTTTCCATGATTAGTTTGCCTCCAATTCACGAATATCAACAAAGCGCCCAGCGCCAGCGGTTGCGGCAGCCATAGCAGGGGAGACCAAGTGCGTTCGGCCCCCTTTGCCTTGGCGACCTTCAAAGTTACGATTAGAAGTCGACGCGCAACGCTGGCGAGGTTCAAGTTGATCGCCGTTCATGGCCAAACACATTGAGCATCCTGGTTCACGCCATTGCCAGCCAGCTTTTTTGAAAATTTTGTCCAGACCCTCTTGCTCAGCCTGTTTTTTAACCATGTAGGAACCCGGCACGGCGATAGCTGTCACATGCCCCGGCACTTTAGTGCCTTTAGCAACTTCGGCGGCAGCGCGAAAGTCTTCGATTCTAGAGTTGGTGCAAGAACCAAGAAACACATAATCAACTTCGATATCGGTTATCTTGGTACCTGCCGTCAAGCCCATGTAAACTAAAGCGCTTTCACAGGCGATTCGTTTTCCTTCTTTATCAAAATCGCTAGGTGCAGGTACTGTTTCATTTACTGCAACTACTTGCTCCGGAGATGTTCCCCACGTTACTTGCGGCGCAATATCTTCTGCGCGCAATTGAACGACTAAGTCAAACTCAGCATCCGTATCGGTCGGTAGAGACTTCCAATAAGCGACAGCTTGATCCCAATATTCGCCTTTGGGGGCAAACTCTTTGCCTTCAAGGAAATTATAGGTTTTCTGATCTGGGGCTACCAATCCAGCGCGAGCGCCACTTTCAATAGCCATATTGCAAAGCGTCATACGGCCCTGCATTGACAACGCTTCAATTGCCTCGCCTGCGTATTCAATTACAAAGCCATTGCCGCCAGCGGTGCCGATTTTACCGATGATTGCCAAGGCAAGGTCTTTGGCTGTGCTGAATTGAGATAATAGTCCGTCAATCTTGACCAGCATCGTTTTAGACTTGGACTGTGGCAAACATTGAGTCGCCATCACATGCTCAACTTCAGAAGTGCCAATACCAAATGCTAAGGCACCAAATGCACCGTGAGTCGCGGTATGACTGTCACCGCAAACGGTGGTCATACCAGGATGTACGAAACCGTGCTCGGGAGCGACTACATGAATAATGCCATTGTTCTTGCTTTCCATGTCATACAAAGTCAGCCCGTGCTCAGCACAGTTATCCATCATGGTTTGCACCTGCTTTGCACCGATGGGGTCAGGCAAATTGATTCGGTGGCTCTGAATAGTCGGCACACAATGATCCAGCGTCGCTAGAATGCTCTGTGTATTACGGATTTTACGCTGCGCTATTTTTAAGCCTTCAAAGGCTTGCGGAGACGTGACTTCGTGCATCAAATGTCGGTCTACATACAGAAGTGGTGCTTGGCCAGGTTCTTGATGCACAAAGTGCGAGTCCCAGATTTTTTCGTACATGGTCTTAGCCATGGTGTACCTCTTTATTAATTCTTGTGTGAGAAAGTGTTCTGTGAGCGCTTAGACCCCAGTCTCAAGTATTAGTCGCAAGTAATGAGTTGTATTGGTGCGAAAAATAGCAAATGCTATTGATAATAAAAATTTATTGTTTTTATAGTATCAATTCCAATTTGGAATATATTGTTATTATCTATTGTTATGAAAATGTCGACAAGTAATGCCTTTATTGCGGTCTCTTGCTACGAATTCTTCTCGAAAGTGTCGGGGCATCCATTTGTCACCCCACTGGCTTTTCCGTAAGCACCGCAGATGAGTTTATTGTGGATATCACCTAGCATATCCCAGAAAAAAGTTTCCAGCTTGTCCGCTATTACAATTGGTACTCCAACCGTATGTGGGGAGAACAGCGTAAGGTTGAGGATTTGAATTTTGTTGGGGGGAGGGGCGGGAAACGATCGATATCAGTAAGTTGATGATGGTTGATGTGGCAGGCAGGCTACAGTCCCCGAGAATCCCCCCTTCACTCTGGTTGGAGTGCACCTCAAGGGTGTTGGCTTCGTTGGCACATAAGAAAGTGTGGGAGGTGGATCCTTTGGTCTGTCCACACTGCTAGGCTGAGGTGAAGATCGTCAGTGTTATGGTTGAACGGAAGGTCATCCGTAAGATCCTGATCCACCTGAAGCTTAGGCAGGCAATGAGATACGCGGTTCTCCTCATTGGCTGGGAAAAGTAGATGCATTTCAACTCCTTCTAAGCAGGGGAAACTAGCAGCCAAATGCTTCTTTTTGTACTGGTCGCAGACAAAAAAAGCTCGATCTGGGTAGAATTATCACCCTCTAATCGTAAAAAGATCTCAAGCTATTGTCGTTCAGCCAATAATATTTCAAGGTTAGCCTGTAAATCCGATTGCCGAACTGGCTTAGCCAGGAAGGCGTCAGGTCTACTTTCCCGGAAAGGAAGATCATTTTTTGAATACCCGCTGGTTAACAGAATTGGGATGGTGGCATCAATCTTTCTGATTTTATTCATAGCTTCAATCCCATCCATTTCAGGCATTAAGATGTCCATGACAATCGCGCAAAAAAGAATGTCCTGTTTTTCGACCTGATTAACAGCCTCCCTGCCATTTTCAACTGTATGCACAGTAAACCCTATCTGCTCAAGTAACATTCGCACAGTAATTAAAATAATGGGCTCATCGTCAACCAGGAGAATGTCCCCAGATAACGGTGCTCCCGTGTATCCGAGCTTACCGGAAAAACCAATTGTTCTCTGCGTTACTGCAGAAAGAACTGGTAACAGCACTCTTACCGTAGAACCTATATTCGGTCTGCTCTCAATAGTTATGGCGCCACGGTGGGTCTGCATGATCCCTGCGGTCAAGGCAAGGCCAAGTCCTCTGCCTACCAGGCGAGTGGTAAAAAAAGGTTCAAAAATCTGTTGAATATTCTCCGGGCTCATTCCATGCCCGGAATCTTTTACCTGACAGAATGCATACATCCCGCCCTCCAGGTTGTTATCCCGGAAAAACAGCGGAAAATCGTCTGTGGTAAAATAATCGTGCCCAAAAGTGATGTCGATTGTTCCGGTATCGTTTCCCAAGGCCTCGTAAGCATTGGTGAGTACACTTTTTAACACTTCTTTTATCTGCGTTGGATCCATTGAGCAGAAAAGGGGGTGGCGCGGTGGAACGAATGTAAGGGCTGGTGCAGGATGAAAATTGCTTTTAAGGCTTACGATAATTTCCCTGAAAAGATCGGCAAAAGAGATCTCTTCAAGCTGCAGAGGCTTTTGGCCCACATAACTGAGCATCATAGAACCGATCTGAGAGGCACCCTCGGCAGCCTCTAGAGCTCGTGAGGCCATCTGGTAGACAGGGGTCTCCTCAGGCAAACTGCGTGTTAATAGCTCTAGGTTTCCATGCACTCCGGTCATGGAGTTGTTAAAACGGTGGGCAATGGCTCCAGCCATGGTTTTCAGACTAGCCAGTTTTTGAAGTTGTTCATTGTGTTGGCTTGTCTTTAACCGTTGTTCCTCCTGCATTTTTTGTTCAGTAATATCACGGATTATTTCCATATTGGAGATTGTGCCATCACTATTGGTAATGGGTGTGGCTACAATTTCGTAGGTTCTGCCATCGGCCATGGTTGGAGAGTAACGCACCTTACGGCTGTGCTCAATAACTTCGCCTAATTTGCATTGGGAGCAGGGACTTTTCTTCCCCATAATTGCATGATAACAGCTGTTGCCATGATGATCCCCAAACCAGTTGAGGAATGTATTGTTCATTGCCCGAAAACTATAATCGGCATCAATTACACACAGTCCCAGACCAATATCGTCAATGGCTGTGATATGCCGTTGCAGCCGTTCCTTACTTTGCAGTAACGCTTGTTCAACCAGTCTGCGTTCTTCAATCTCAAGACGCATTATTTTATTGGCTTCAGCAAGCGCCGTTGTTCGTTCCCGGATAATAGCGTCACGATTGAAAATCTGCTCCAGATGCTCATCTTCAATCGCCTCTGCGTGTTCCGTCAGTTTTTTAATCCAGGGTACGGTTTTTAATATACCCTTGGTGAGACGTGTCAGCACTCCTGGCTCCTGATAGCGAAGTTCACAATCCCAGATAGCTTTGCTACTTTCCTCAATGGTTTCCAAGCCGGAGTCAATACAGTGAAGAGAGGCACGGACATTCGTTGCCCCGGCCAACCTGGCATAGGAAGCAAGGCATCCTGCATTCCACTGCATGGTAAAATCACTTGGAATAATTCCAGGATTATGAATAATCCGAATGTCCACGCGTCCCTTGCCAAGACGCTGGACATGGTATTGTTTGGTTCTGTTATACTTAGCAGCCTCTCGGGAAACTCTATGGGCTACCCGGTGGGTACCCAGCAAAGGGATTCCAAGAGCTGCCTTAATGACCGGTTGGGTTTTATGGATGGTACGGCCTATTTTAAAACCGAGTCTGGGGTCAGGGATATGCTCCTGAATTAAATCATGAAGAGCCTTCACAAAAATATGGGAAAACCAGTATCTCGGATTTAGTAAATGCTCGAGACTCACCTGTTCAACCTTCCCGTTTTGCAGGTTTTCCACATAACAGGGGAACATCTGCGCAATTGTGTCTATCAGCTGCTGTAGATCCAAGTCTCCATAGTTTTCCTGTAGATATTGGATCAACCAATAGGTATTCAATGCCGAGACTTCCTTCGGCATCACTTTTTTCTCCTTATTTTTAATCATTTGTTTGCATCATTATGACATGGGATTCATGGGTTCCCGATAGCGAATCGTCGTGACGTGCATTTGCAGTATATCCAGACCATTCCTTAGGACAATAACAGGATGCAACCTTACTCATTGAAACTTCCACTGGAGACCGCAGGACAAGCTCCACACATCTTTGTCATAGGTAATCCCAAGCAAGTCAGTGGTATCCTCGTAAAAAACCTTAGCGATCCCCAGGGTGAAAGTGAAATCCTCTGTGGGACTCCAGACGCCTCCCAGGGCCATTGTATGGGCATCAAGCTTTGGTTCTTCTGGTAAAACAAGAAGCTGGTCAGTGTCAATTGCACTGTAAGTATAGAGGTACCCCATGCTGATCAACCATTCCTTGTTAAAACGGTACTCATTGGCAAAGCCAAGCTCATAGCTGTTGCCGGCACCATCAAAACCTGTTTCCCAGGTGGCACTTTTCTCAAAATAGTAGATCAGGTTGACATCCAGTTTGAGTTTGTCTGATATCTTGTAGGCTATCCCCGTTCCCAGTAAAGCTGGCAGGTCCTCTCGCTGTTTTCTCCCGTCAGCGTATCCCATACGTGCCAATAGAGGTGCTCCCTGCCTGGCTTCAAGTTCAAAGTTCAGCTTGACTGCTGTTTCAAAGCGCAGGCCAATGTTGAAACGATCATTGGGAGAAATATTTACGCCAAAAACTCCCCCTAAGCCTTCCGCTTCATCTCTAAACTCAGTTACAGTATCACCAAAAATCGGCAGCTCTGCAGCAGTGAGGGTGTACTCTTTAAATGCTGTGACATAACGAACACCAGCGGATAGTGAGAGTACAGGGTTTACAGAATAGGCCCCACCAACCGTATAACCAGCATACAAACTCTCAGCCTGAACACGTTGGGGAAATAGGCCGGCAACTGAAAAAGGTACGCCAAGAAGACTGTTGAGGATGGTGACAGATCTTGCGTTCCCCTGTTCATAATCAACTTTCCCTCCTCCTCCAACGACAGAGGCTGCAATATAACCAGCCCACTTCTCTTCTTTATGGATGGCAAAAAATCCGGGCAGAAAAGAACTTTTGTCTTGCTCAAGCTGACCAACAGAAGGAATTGAATTTTTATAGTTTTTCGCTATATACTGTACATCCAACTTCACATATTTTCCTGTTGCCATTTGCATTACGCCAGCAGGATTATAGACTGCAATATCAGCGTAATCTGTTGCGGCCTGCCTGTTTAAGGTCCTGAAATAATCGGCACTCATATTTTGTTTGTTGATGATGCCTCCGGCAAAAAGTGGTGTGGCGATGCAACTAAATAGAGCTGCCAGTTGCACGGTAGTTACAATTCTTCTCATTATTCTCTTTCCTGTAGGCGTTGACGGTTGCAGCCAATGCACGTTTTTTGTCTTAACGGGTTGACAACTTGAATAAATTAAACAAAAAAGTTTATATTTCACCGGCCTAAAAATGAGTCACGATTCATTAAAACATGGTTTGCTGAGATTTTAAATAGCGTATACATCTATTTTTACACGCAGCGTAAATATATCTCACGCATAATCAAGAGGTTACAGCATCGCTCAATGGAGGTAATAGCTTTTGAGTCCACTTGTGTTGAACAAGGAAAAATTCTGTGAATTCAGGGTATTAGACAGGTTGTGAAAAGTATATTGGCACAATAGCCAGTCTTACTGTGGGAGGCTTTTGGTGCCAATTTTGCCAATTATTTACTATAACTTAGCAAGTTATGGGAAATGTTCAGGGTAGGATGAAAAAAAACAAACAAACAAAAACTTACCTATGATACGGTCCTGAATTTCCAGAGCATGTTAAGTATAACCCTATATTGGGATTTTATTGTCAACCCAAGTGGTTATCCTTAAACCCGCCACTTCTAGTGGAGGACCCGGAAAGGTTCTATCGATCCAGTGTGAAATGAGATAGGCTCATCCCCCGAAGATAGCCCCGCGACAGGGTAAATTTAGAGGAAGAGCCTATGCATGACTGGGAGAGCTTGTCCCACGTAAGGTGGGTTTGCAAATATCATATAGGAATAGCACCGAAAGATCGTCAAAAAGGACTTTATGGCAAATTAAAATGAGATCTTGGTGAAATACTACGCGACTTGTGTCGCCAGCACGGTGTGGATTTACTTGAGGAACATTTGATGCCAGATCATGTGCACATCTGCCTACGAGTACCACCGAAACATAGCATTGCTGTTGTGATCGGTTGTTTAAAAGGAAAAAGTGCTGTTTGTATTCATCGAAAAGCGGGAAGCAAACGTGTTACAGGGTTACATTTTTGGGCCCGAGTTTATTGTGTGAGCACCGTCGGGCATGACGGATGAACCCGAAGCGTCACTTTAAGGTTTACACTGCACTCGCAGTGCTATTCTCACGAAAATGTCCCTTTTTGAGGGGGCTTCCTGAGGCCTCCCGCTATGCGGGAGGAGCTTCATTCCATTGATCTCTGTAGTTTCAAATAGTCCGGCCATTTTTGTTCTCATAAAAAGTATTTAAACTGCGTAGCGAACATGCTCTGTTATTCAAGATTGCCCTCAAGAAGGTGAGCACCTCAATTGGAGTAATACGAGTGAGGTGCTCTAAAATAGAGGTTCGCTCTATAGA
>CAZDJE010000040.1:0-34001 GCA_964505715.1 uncultured Desulfocapsa sp.
CGTATTAAATTTGAGTATTCTTTGAATTTTATTAGCCAACAACTGCGGTCAAGTATCCTTTAACTACATTCATAGGTCCCATACTCATCATTGCACTGGCGATACAGGCAAAGCCCCAGATTCCAACAAGAGCAGCCATGGTCATTCCTGCGCCGAGAGCAAATTTTGAAGTTTCGTATCCGGCTTCAACTTGAGTATTAGTAGTTGTATTTGTGGTAGTAGTCATGGTGTCCTCCATATAGGGTTGATTGTGCTTATTTTCTAGTTTCTATGCTTTCTATATAGCATCAACCGTGCCACTTTATGCATTTTCGGTAGAGCTCTCTGCGCACAGCAGGTATGTCACCGTACATACAACAAAAAACACAACACAGCGGTTTAAATAGTCCCGCGACACTTGTGCAGTTATGGAATGAGGCAGAGAACGCTTGTGTGGCATCCAAGCAAGAAAGTGTAGTTTTGCTCCAACAGATATGTCGCAAGTTTTTCGGATAGGTGTAGCAATGAAACAGGAATAAAGGAGGTGCTCATTAAAAGGCTGCTTGTCGTGTGACATCAGGGCAGCCCCCTAATTAATTCGGTCCCATCGCCAGACATTCAAAATAATTTTCTGATCTTGTTTTTAGCTTTAAAGCCCTCTCGTAGGGCAGGTATGTCTTGTGAGGATACGTTGGATGGTGCTGCTGGATGTGTGCTTTACGGAAGCCAGTCGGTGATACTACAATGACACGTCGACTTGAATAATCATCAAGCCTGAGTTCTTTCCTTTGAAATTACCAGTAGATTATCCTGTTGAGAAAGACAATAGTCAACATCAGGATTTGAGATAAACTCACCTGTACTGCCCTTCCGGATGCCTACGACTGTGGTATTGAATTCTGTTTTCATCGCAACAAACACATCGAGAAATTTCAAGTTGACCATCTCTTCAGGGACCGGCATAGAATAAAAGTCATTGCCGAAACGACTACTGAGAAGTTCGGATATCACTTTGCTTATGCCATGGTCACTGGCAGCACTTGCTATCAGGTTGCTGCTCAGTTCGCTACCGACAATGATTTCATCGGCATTGGCCCTCAGGCAATGTTGTTCATTTGCCGTATCAACCAGTTCTACCACTGTATAGACATCGGGATTCATACTTTCTATGGTGAGAGTAGACAGTACCACCTTCGCATCTCTTGCCGTTGTCTCCACTGAATCATCGCCAAGTATCACAACAGTACGTGCTTTTAGCAGGTTGGCCTTTACCAGTGTTTCCTCGTTTATGGTTCCTCGCACGAAAAAAAGGTTGTTGTCATCAATTGGTTTTTCTTCAATATCGGCAATCAGGACAAGAGGGATGTCGCAAGTCTGGGCATCAGCCCGCAGTTCTTTTATAATGGCCCGGGCCCGATGATTCCATTCGCAGATAATGATATGACTGTCGACCGTTGATGCTAACATTCCCCTGTCCTCCTTCATTCGTTTACGTATTAGTAGCGTTGCAAGACTGGCGCTCAACATTCCAAGGAGGCCGATACCAAAAAACATGATGAGTACAGCCAGGATTCTTCCACCCACTGTACTTGGTGAAATATCACCATAACCGACGGTGGTAAGCGTGACAATGCTCCACCAGACACCACTGCTAAAAGAAAGGTTCGGCTCAAAAAGTGCGATCAAAGCACCGCTGCTTAATACAATGATCAGAATGACAACCAGCAGGTTTATTACATTTTCCCGTTGGAGGAACTGAAGGAGCTGTTTCCATTTTCTGTTCATGGTTCCAGCTTTCTGTGGATAGTTTTACGGTTGATGCCAAGGAGTGATGCTGCTTTTTGTTTATTGCCCTTACACTTGTCCAAGACATACTTGATATAGTTGATTTCTATTTCAGCAAGGGGTACGACCTCACCAAATGAAAACTGTTCCTTCTCATGGCAGACAGCTAGCATCTCTTCTGGTAAATCCCCAAGGGATATTTTCCCTTCTTCTGCCAGAAAGGCACATCGCTCAATAACGTTTTCAAGCTCCCGAATATTGCCGGGCCATGGGTAGTCGAGGAAGAAACGCATGACCTCTCTTCCCAGTTCTGCTTTTATGCCATTGTGTTCATGTCGAGCCAAGAACTCGTGAACCAGCAGCGGAATATCTTCGCGTCGTTCCCGTAGAGGCGGAACTTCAATTTTGAAAATATTCAGCCTGTAATAGAGGTCTTCGCGAAAGTTGCCAGCAGCGACTTCTGCTTTTAGATTTTTGTTTGTTGCAGCGATAACCCGTGCGTCAAAGGAGACAGACCTTGTTGCGCCTACGGGTTTTATTTGTCGTTCCTGCAGGGCCCGTAATATCTTGGCCTGGATAGCCGTGTTCATTTCACCAATTTCATCTAACAGGAGCGTGCCGTCTGCGGCTTCTGCGAACAAACCTTTTTTATCGGAGTGTGCATCTGTGAAGGCACCTTTGACATGTCCGAATAACTCACTCTCCAAAAGGCCTTCAGGGATTGCAGCACAGTTTACCGGAATAAAAGGTTTATCCTCTCGAATGGATGTATGATGAATGGCCCTGGCGATGAGTTCCTTACCGGTTCCGGTATCTCCTTCCAATAAAATATTGCCAGAAGAATTCGCTATTTTTTCTATAAAACTGAAGAGCTTACGCATCGAATTACTTTTGCCGATCAGCTTATGCAGGCTATACTGACTTTTGTTTATCTGTTCCAGTTGCTCTATCTTTTGGCGCAGGGTCAGCTCGTTGGCTGCCTTTCTGACAGCAATAAGAAGTTGTTCGAGCTTAAAAGGTTTAATGATATAATCGTAAGCCCCTCGGTTAATTAAGTGAATGGCGTCATCAATATCCCCGAAAGCTGTTATCAAAATAACAAATGGCTTTATCGCTTCTCTCTTGTTGATTTCCTCAAGAAGAGTGATTCCGTCCATAACCGGCATTTTTAAATCTGAAATAACGATGGGGAAGAGCGTTTCCTCAAGTCTCTCCAGCGCCTCTTTGCCATTTGCCGCCAGAGTTACAGCATAGCCTTTTTCAAAGAGAACCTCCTGGATGAACTCGCGCATGTCCTGATCATCTTCAACCACAAGAATATTGATTTTGGAATTCTGATTCATCATTATTCCGATTGTGCTTGTGGCGTCCGATAAGGACTTTGATTGCTGATGGGGAGACCTCCAATTTCAAGGCTGATGGCATTGACCTTACAAGCCTTACTGCAGGCAAGGCAGGTAATACATTCCATATCATCAGGTGATTCATTAAAATGGACGCCCATGGGGCAAACATCGTGGCAGGCTTCGCAATTTGTACATCGTTGTGTATCCAAACGTAATTTTACCAGTTTAACTTTGTTGAACAGTGCATAGAACGCACCCAAAGGACATGTTGTACGACAAAACGGACGACTGGCCACAACGGACCAGGCAGTGAAGAAAATGAGGATTGCAAGTTTGTTTAGAAAAAGCAGCCCCAAACTTTCGCGCAGTGCCGGTTGTAGAATCAGCAGTGGCAAGCCTGCTTCCAGGGTACCTGCCGGGCAGATATATTTGCAAAACCATGTCTGTCCAAATCCAAAGGAATCAACTGCAAAAAGAGGCAGCAGAACCACCATAAAGAGTAAGAAGCCGTATTTAAGAAAACGTAAAGGACGCCAGATAGTAAAAGTTGGAGAAGGAATCTTATGGAGAAGCTCCTGGAACAGGCCAAATGGACAGGCCCAGCCACAGATCATGCGGCCAACAAAACTGCCTATTGCGCCCATGGCACCAATGACATAAAAACCGACATAGATCTGACCATTTTCAAGGGCCAGTCGGATCCCGCCCATGAGTTGCTGCAGGGCACCAAGGGGACAATAACTTGTAGCAGCAGGACAGGAGTAACAGTTGAGTCCTGGCGAGCAGATAACCTTTAATGGACCCTGGTATATCCCTCTGCTAACGGGAAAGTTCCAATATCCGTTTGTGATTAGGAAAAACAAGCCCTGAACCCATTTACGTACGAAGTCCACTAGCCAATTCCTATACAGGCAAGACAGACCTGTGTAGCCTGTTCAAGGACCCGTGACGGTTCGCCTAAACTAATTCCCACAGCTCCCAGAGCCAGAAAAACAAATATTGCCACAAAGGGCGCTTTACGGATTTTGGGTATCGAAGGTTTCTGTGTTCTTTTCATCATTGCTCAATAAACTGTTTCAACATTTGTATGTATCTGGGACTATTCCATTGGGCGGGGCCGATGAATTTTCGTACAATGATTCCTTTTTTATTGATAATAAAGGTTTCTGGTAAGCCGGTGAGGCCATATTGTACTCCCACCGTATTGGCCTGATCATCAAGGATGGGCATGGTCAGACCAAGTTTTGATGCAAAACTATCAGCGAGAGCAGGTTCATCTTTATTGAGTATGGCCAGCATCTTAAAAGAATCTTGTGGCAATTTTTCATGAATCTCCTGCATGGAGGGCATCTCCTCCCGACAGGGAGCACACCAGGTAGCCCAGAAATTCAGAAAAACAACCTGCCCTTTGAGTTCGGAAAGTGTCCAGCTCTTACCCTGTCGGTCCATAAGGGTGAAATCGGGTGCGGCCTTTCCCACTGTCGCAACCTGAGTGTCAGGCCCGCAAGCTGTAAGGAGGAGCAAGGAGCAACATATCAGTACTATCGACAAAAATGATCTGCTTTGCATAATAATTCACGACACGTTAATGGTTTTTCGTTGTTAATGCGGAAAGCGTTACTATTCCTATTTTTTGTAAACGGCGTTGAGCTCCGACTGAACCAGTTCCTGAAGCTGACGGTGTCCAAACTCCTGCAGAGGCCGACCATTGACAAAATACCCCGGGGTCTTTCGAACACTTAAGGTCTTGGCGTCGGCCAGGTCCTGGGCAATAAGTTGTGCAATTGCAGGATCGTTCATATCTTTTTTAAGCCGTTCCATATCCAGCCCTGCCTTGGGGAGAAACTCCCATAGCTTTTGCGGCTGAGGGTTGCTATGACTTGCCCAGTATGGTTGTGACTGAAACATAATATCAAGGGTCTCCCAGTACTTGCCCTGCTTTTTGGCAGCCTCAAGCATCGTTACAAATTGTTCGGCGCCATCATGAAAGGGAGCGTAGCGAAGGACAAGTTTAATTTTGCCGGGATTTGCATCCATCATCTGCCTTACTAAAGGTGCAAATGCGGCGCAGGTTTCACAAGCTGGATCCATAAATTCAACAATATACACCTTCGCATCGTCACTGCCAAGTGTCTGCGAGTGTTCCCGTATAAATGTGGACACATTTTCTTTGGCCATAAAACTGGCTTTCTCGGCCTGATAGTCTTTATACCAAGAACTGACAAACATAAATCCAAAGATCAGGGCAAGACTTGCTACAGCTAACAGTGCATTTTTCATCGAGATATTCTCCTTTGTAAGATAAGTAACAGCGCAATAACCATTGAAAATGAAAGTAAAGAAAGCATGGGGATTGTGATAAAACCAAAGAGATCAATATACTCCTCCGTACAGGAAACTCCCTGGCTGCATGGTTGCATAGTCTCAGGAATAATACCGGAGTAGAGCAAGGTGTGATAGAGAGCAACAAACCAGCCTGCAATGGCCAGAGGAAGGGAATATTTCACGACATTTTTGTCAAAGGAGATAAGGCCTGCACCCAGGATCAAAACCAGAGGGAATAAACATATTCGCTGATACCAGCATAAAACGCAGGGAGCAAACTCCATGACGGAACTGAAAAATATACTTATAGAGGTGGACAGACTGACAAGAAGCCAGCAGATAAAGAGAACTGTCCAGTTGATATTTGATTTTTGCTCAGGCTGAGACATTACAGAGGCTCCAAAAGTGAATGATAGATTGTATAAAATGAGTGAATCGACAAAAGGAAGCAAAAGATATGCCAAGAAAATACATAAAAGATAAGGTGCTGTAATGGTGCTAAAATTAGTTACTGATTGATTCTGTCAACTGGGGAGCAGGGTTGTCGAAACGAAAGACCATGGGACAAAAAGGGGGCACTGAGGGACAAAATGTACCACTACATTGTTTGCTCTGGGCAGAATAGGATTACAAATCCTTTACTGTAGCGGTTGCTTGCGGAGAAGCAGAGGTATCTACGGAGAGTGAGGGAACATGATGATAAATTTTGTTCCCTCAGTAGCATCGGCGTCAAGTGTTATGCGTCCCTGGTGCTCCTCCACTATATTTGTTACCATAAACAGGCCAAGACCGGTTCCCTCTCCAACATCTTTGGTGGTAAAAAAGGGATCAAACACCCTCTCTTTATTGTCCTGCGGAATACCGGGGCCATCATCTTCATAGGTGATGGTAATTTCCTGATGGTTTTGCGGGTGAAGAAAACTATGAATCTCTATGGTACCGCCATCCGTCAGAACATGGAATGAGTTCAGCATCAGATTAACAAAGAGTTGGCGCAGGCCATCCTCGTCGGCCAACATCCTCTTTTCAGCTAGATGGGACACGATTTTAATCTGAGGTTCTGTTTTACGCTGTTTCATCTGGCAAAGCGAAAACGCTTCGAGAATGATTTTTTCAAGATCTAGTTCAGCGAAGTGTGCGGCGGGTTTTCTGGAAAAAGCGAGCAACTGCTGCATGGTCTTGGCAATACGTTCAGATTGACGAATAATAATTTCTAGATTTTTTGTCCCGGGCTGCTCAACAGGAAGTTTGTTTAAAAGGTGTTCAGCCCGCCCGCTGATAACATTTAATGGCGTACCAATCTCATGTGCCAGTCCACTGGCAAGCTGACCAATGGAGGCAAGTTTGTCTGTGTGACGAAGTGTCTTTTCCAGGTTAATTTTTTCTGTAAACAGCTGCTCCTGTGTGTTGTTCTGCTGTTCAATATTGTAGGCCATGCGGTTAAATTCTTCGATTACGTTATCAAGCTCTGTCACGCCACTCTTTTCGATCCGCAGCCCAAGATCTCCACGACCCAATTTCTCAGATGCCTCTTTCAGCCTGGCGATGGGCAGTAATATGCTCAGACGTGTAACAAAGTAGATGAGTATACCAAGCAGAGAGGCAGTAAGGAGAATGAAAATGATAAACTTTCGTACAATATCAGTCAGATTTTCGTCGATCTGATCAAGGGAAATCAAAACCTCCACGGCGCCCTGAAGATCACCGCTGCTGCTCAGAATAGGACTTACAACAGAGAAGTATTCATGGGAGCCGTCCTTGATGAGCTGTTCCCGGGTTCCTGCAGCAATCTCACCTGCTTCGTTCTCTTGGTGGGGGATCCTCTCATTTAGTCCATGGGCAAATGTGAAATCCATAAGCTGCCCTTGCTGGTCATACAAATTGATCAGTAGATTATTATTCTCCTGATCATGTGGCATGACCGCATGAATTAACTCTCCAATTCGCTGGTGACTGTCCACCATATGGTAGTATTTAAAAGTTGTTGCGAGGATTTTGGCAAGTGTCCGCGCCTGCCCTCTAACCTCATTCATGAGGTGCGAACGCTCGTCACGTACGGAGATAATTCCCAGTCCCACAGAGCTGAGAATGAGTAATGTAGAAATATAAAGAAAAAACCTTGTCGATATTTTCATCTTTCACAACACCTTCCATTGAAGAATTTTCATATCGGAAAGTTAATGCAAATGATGGTGGATAGCAATTGGGAAAAAAGCTGTCCGATTATGAGTAATGCACTTCAGGGACAGTTAAGCCAGTAGATGTTCGAAAAGGATTTTGACGCCTATCCCTATAAGAATTACACCACCAGCCAGTTCAATTTTATCTTCAAAAATATGCCCGAAAAATGCCCCGATATAGGTTCCGGCCAGACTTAAAACAAATGTTACCAAACCTATAACTAGAACTGGTTCAAGGATTGAAATATCAAGAAAGGAGAAGGTGACACCAATGGCTAAGGCGTCAATACTCGTAGCTATGGCCAGAGTGAACAAGATATAGAGATTCAGCGGGTCACGACCATCTTCAACGTTTACCTGCCTGGAATCATATACCATCTTGCCGCCAATAAGAACAAGGAGGCTGAAGGCAATCCAGTGGTCAATGGCCTGAAACCAGTCACCGGCAAGACTCGCCAGTTCCCAGCCAATCCATGGCATAATCCCCTGAAAAAAACTAAAGAAGACAGCAATACGCAAGGCATGCCGTAAACGCATTTTACGAAGAATAGCCCCGCTGTTCACGGAGACCGCAAGGGAATCGGCAGCAAGACCGACAGCTATAAACAAAAGTTGTGTGAAATCCACCTATCTGGTCGTCCCTAGATGGTTCATTACCCTTTCTGTTTCCTGTACTCGATTATTTTCTATGCCGTTTTCTGGCAAGTTTTAAAAAGAACTGCCAATGGCAAACATCCCGGCTGTAAGAATAAAGTAGCCAAATATAATGAGCAGAAATCCACTCACCAGGCGTATGGCCATTGGATGACTATTCACAGCACGGATCCTATGCCGAATTGATTGTGAAGCATACCCAGCCAGCAACATAGGAATGGCAAATCCTAATGAATAGAAAAACAGTAAAATCAACCCCGATGAGAGTTTACCCTGTGTAGCAACCAGCGCCAAAACTCCTGAAAGCATAGGACCTACACAAGGAATCCAGATAATACCAAGAGTCATGCCAAGGATCAGCCCGGACCATTTTCCTTTGCTCTGAAATTGCTGTGCTTTATAAAAAAAAGTGAATTTTTTAAAGACATTTATGCCAAAGAGCATGGAGAGACCAAATAGAATCACGACGACACCGACCACTTTCTCAACAATAGGCATCACCCCGGCGACGGCTCCGGCAAAGAGGGAGGTGAGCACCCCCATCATAATAAAACTGAAACTGAGGCCTACGACTATAAGCAATGGTCGATACTTGTTATCGTCATTGGTTCCAGTAATAATGATAGGAATCATGGGAAGCACGCAGGGGGATGCTATGGAAGCAAGGCCTGCAAAGGTCACCATAAGAAGCGTTGTGATACTGAGTTCTATAGGCATGGTTTTTAGATTATGATTTAGGGATGGATTGCATCAAAAGACGGATGTCGGCTGCTTGTTTAACTCCGGGAGTCATACGTTTGATCTCTTTACCACTGGCATCAGCAAGCAGTAATGTTGGAAGTGCCCGAATACCATACTGGTAAAAAATATCTCTGTCGCCTGTGACGGTAGTCTGTACATATTGAATATCTACTGTTCCGCGAAGCTCATCGGCCATATCATTGAGAATGGACACCTGTAAACGACATGGCCCTCCATTGGGGTCTAAAAAGAATACCATTTTATGTGATGCTAACTGGCGCACTGCTGATTGAGTGGTCGCAGCATTGCTGCTTTGTGCTTCTGCCGTGACAGATTGGGAGGGCTGAGCAGGTTGCTCTTCGCTTGAACAGGCGGCCAGTAGAAGGAGTAGGACCGGGAAAATGATATATTTATACATGGTTAGTTATCCAAATGATGTTTTTTAAAATCTCTTAGAGTGGAAAATACTCTTTGTGAATACAGGCGTAGTATATACTGTGCTTCCGGACTGTCAAGAGTATAACGAAACACTTAAATAGTGCTTGCCGACTTTTCCTCGATTTTTGTCTGACAAATAAAGTAGTTCTGTTTTAAATGGGATTTTTTATTTACCACGGTAGAGAACTATCGGTTTTTACAGGCAAGCAAGCCAACCCGAAACCAGCAGTATCGCTTAACTCCGAAAGGAAGAAGACTCGTTTTGTAATCCCTGTTATTTTAATTTGGGATTTCTCTATTATAAACATCAGCTGTGAGAACAGGTTATCTCCAGAATTGATCAATCTGAACAACTATATATAAATGGCTTCAGTTCTTCCCGTAAAAACTAGGTACCTCAAACCACGAATTATTCAACAATGGGTAAGGAAACGTGGTCTCCGAATACATCATTTTTTTTATGCCATTATTTCATCTATTGGTAATATCTGCTTAGTATGGCGGACAATAAGAATTGAAACATTTAGCTTTTCTATTCGATAGATTATGCGATAATTTCCAAAAATGATTTCTCTTATTTCCTTTTGTTTTATTTCAGGCACGGTACGCCCTATTTGGGGAGATGAATTTAGAATTAGGACTTTCTCAAAAACATCATCAATCCATCTAATAGCAGCTGTTGGATTGTCCAAAGAAATGTATTCTGCAATTTCTGAAGCTCTATCAATAGCAAGTGGAGACCAAATTATTTTCATTTAGATATTCTCTTCAAGAGAATATCCTTTGCGCTATCGTGTGATACACCTTCTCCGTTTTCGATTTGACTGATGGATGTTTGTACGTCACTTAATAGTTCGATTTTTTCTTGCATAGCTTCGTATTCGCCTACATCTAGTAGAACGGCAGCCCCCTTGCCATGCTGAGTGATGATAAGTGGTCTTTTAGTGTCGTGAACTTGCTTAAGAAATGAAGCGATTCCTGTCCTAAATTCCGACATGGAACGGATGTCTTGGTCTACTCTTAATCTTTGCATGCGGGCACCTCTCGTATGTTTTACGTACAATATATCGTACTATAAATGATACATGCAATTTTTGTATTTTTCAAGCATAACGTCCTGACAGAAGACACAAAGGGGTCACACCGACGCAACCAACTGTTATTTATGAATATACACCCCAGGAATAGCAAACAATAGGGTCGGACCAAGGTAACTAGCCGTTTTCCACCCTTAGCGCCTCCTTTTTCGCCCCCAAAAGGACCTTTTAAGGAATTAGAGATTACTGGAACAAAAACTTGTATTGTAACAATCTTACTTTGCAATCATAAGCCCCCAGTTGGAGAGGAAGTCACCTTGAAACTCAGCAAAAGATTGAAGCAAATTGAATCGATGGTTACATCTGACTATACCCATATCTGGGATTGTTGCTGTGACCACGGCTTATTGGGCACAGCCTTATTGTCTCGATTCGCTGCACCATACATCCACTTTGTTGACATTGTCCCTGAGCTTCTGGACGAGTTGGAAAACAACCTACAACGCTCTTACCCACATTCGAATTCAAACTGGCAAATTCATTGCCTTGATGTAGCAGCATTGCCAATAGAACAATATGAAGGAAAAAACTTAGTCATTATCGCCGGAGTGGGTGGCGATTTAATAACTCAGTTCGTCAACGCTATTCATCAAAGCCACTCCGCAACAAATATCGATTTCCTACTGTGCCCTGTTCACCACCAATTTAGGCTACGACAGCAATTAATCCGGCTTGACTTCACTCTTAAAAATGAAGTGTTAGTTGAAGACAATCAACGTTTCTATGAAATCTTGTTGGTTACATCGCCTCCAAATTTGGACAAAAGGCAATCCAAAATCAATCCAGTTGGTGAGTTGATTTGGCAAGCTAATACCGCTGAACAATCAAAAATCACAGTGAGCTATCTGGAAAAAAAACTGAATCATTTACAGAGAATGCAACGAAACAACAAAACTGATATTCAGCACATTATTGATGCGTATCGTTCTATAAATATTTGATTACCTACACATAAAACGAATCAGCTTTTCTCCGTAAAAACAAGGTACCTCAAATCCGTATCTGCCTCTAAAGTATTAAATGGATAGCAGGTAATAAGTGTCAGGGAGGAGGAAGCGCTTTCCCTGAAATAGAGATCCTCCGCCGTATGCACCATACTCTCCATGACCCGGTACCTCTGAGTTAAACCAGCAGTGGTGTCCAGTATAATAATATCGTCCTGCTGCAAACTCTGTAGAAACTGGAAACTCGTATCCCTATGTCCTGCCAGAATACAATGTCCTTCAGAACCGGGAGCACTGCTCCCTAAAAGATGGCCAGGACCAAAGGCGAGCACCTCACCACTCTCTCCCTCAAGGACAATCAGGTCTATGCCAAGCCGTTCCACCTGCAACCGTGCAACGGGCCAGGTATCTGCCCATGGCCATGCTTTCGTAGGCTTTCCGCTCTTCACTGTTTGCTCCCACGCATTTTGTAGAAGAATTTGAGCAAGCACCGCCTTTGCCCTGATCCAGCAGCCGTCAGCCAGGAGAAAACTGCCGCCTGCTAGAAGAACAAAAGCGGTGATGCGCAAAATCCATCTTTTCATCTCCTCTCTCTCCTGTTCCAGACTAGAAGCAGTGATGCGGCCAGTAGCAACAACAAGCCAAGTAGTATACGTTGTTGCGCTGGAGTAGCCGTCTTTGCCGCGCCACCAAAAACCTTTGTCGCCTGCCAGCCATGTGGAAGGTTTGTTTTCAAGGGTAATGTCAAAAGATCAGCCTCAGATGGACGTGAAACCTGTTTTTCAACGGCAACCAGACTGGTATAGCGACTGACAAGATGATGAGTCAGGGCAGTGTGCAACACCTGCTTTCGTACTTCATCCTCACTCGCTCCAAGCGACAGTGAGTCCATCAAAGACCGAATTTTCTTTCTGCCCCAGAGTGTTGCAATCCCAGGCCTTTCTGCAACTGTCTGTACGGTGACCTCTTCCTGCCAGATCCCCGCGTCACGTCGACCGCTGATGGTTAACAGTTCTTTTTCAACTCCCTGCGAAACTTTAATCGCCAGCACCAGAGGTTCTCCTTTATAGAGATCAGGAATGATATCCGGATAGTATTCAAGGGGCTGACCACTAGCCGTTTTTAGCACAATATCCGTTATTGCAGGATGCTCAATCTTTTGAAACAACTGCATCATCTTCTGCTGCACTTCACTGATCTTTCCAATATAGGTATAGCTGCCACGACCCAAAACAGCCGCACGTGACATAAAATAAGAATTGGGAGCGGAACCGATCCCAATGGTAAAGAGACGTGAATCCCCCAGGCGGGAATGAATCGTTGCAAGTAACTCTTTTTCGTTCCCCACACTGCCATCGGTGAGAAATATAAGCTGACGGATTCGCTTATGATCCATGCGGCCATCAAGTGCAAGATCGAGTGCCTTGGCAATCTCAGTACCACCAGTGGCCTTAAGGGAACTGACAAAACGAATGGCCTTTTTCCGATGCTCCGCATCACCCTTTTCTGCGCGATCAAAGAGCTTTGTCGCCTCGGAATTAAACTCTATTACATTAAATCTATCATTTGCAGTGAGACGTGTAATCGCTGTGAGCAACGCTTCTCGCGCCTGCACAATTGAAGTTCCCGCCATGGAACCTGAGGTGTCAAGTATGAAAACAAGTTCCCTTGGAGGCGCTTCCTTAGCTAGATCCGCAACTGATGGATTTACCATCATCAGCAGATAGGTGTCCTTCTCATGGGTTTCACTAAACAGAGCGGCCTGTGGATACTCCTTTGCCACGGCCTCCCACTCAAGCACAAAATCACGATCCGCCTTTACAGTGCCATCAAAACGAATAAGCTGTGTCCCCCTCTCTTTATCACCGTTTACTGTAATACCATGGTATAAACTCTCCACTCTGGCCACGGAAAATCCTGCTGCCAGCTCAAGCATCAAACGAACCGGATTCAAGCTTTCTTTACTGTTTAATAGAACGTGCGGAGTGATACGGGAGGCATCGGGAACCTGGTCTGTATCCATTGCCCAGCCATTACCACTAAACTGAATAGCACTTTGCTCGCCCGCATCTTTCACTACGGCGCCTGGAATATAGCGGGGAGCAACCACCATGGGGAAACGAAGCGAAAAAACAGCGTCACTTACAGCCACCACCTGCTGAAATTCTATTTCAACCTCAACTTCTTCACCTGGCCCAATATTGGCAACGGCCATGGTAAAAATATTTGACCGTTCTTGAGACAAAAGAGAGGCCTTCTTTCCCTCTTTTCTTGCCTGTTCATATACTTTTTTAGCCTCTTCCTTCTCCTTAATTTCTCCCTCAATAACCCTTTCACCAATCTTCATTCTCAGCTGGTCCACTGCAGATTCATCGGGCAAGGGAAATACATAAACAGCCTCCTGCCACCGATCAGTATCATTCACAAATCGTTGTCGAACCATTGTCCTTGCAGTCATTGCACTGATATAGATTTCCACATCCTGTGAAAGCCGGGCGGCAACTCCATATTTTTCTCCACCTTCCCCCGTAACAAAGAGCAAACTCCCCTGCCGCACCTCCGAGATCCGTATTTCATCTCTGTTATCTGCATTTTCAGCACTGTAGCTATCCGTTACCAGGGACAAAATGAGTAACAACACCACCAGTCCCAGGTACACGACAAAGAGTATGTTTCCCGGATCAGCCATTTTCCCTGCACCATTTTTTGCGTCTGCCATCTGCATCTCCATTCTTAGACAATTTAAAACTTCACTTTTCGATTATTCCAAGTAAAGCAGATGAAAATGACAAAGAGAGGAATGAAGAGTGACAGCTCACGATGCAATAATGACACATTATGACAATGTTCGGCGCAAGATAGTGTCCGTTCAGAAATGAGATTTTTTTCTCTAAATCGAGGCGAGAAGAAAAATTTACCGCAGTCATATGGCTGATATTGCGAGGATATATTCTTCACGACAACTAAGAGTTAGAGAAAAAAGGCCATTTCTGGACAGGCACGAACTAGCCAGATGGAAATATCTGTGCTAATACAGGAACTGAAAGTCAGCCAAAATCATGGAGAACAATGAGTTACACAATCGCACTGGTAGAAGACGATGAAGCCCTGCGCAACAATTACGCCCAGGCACTGATACGTGACGGCTACCTGGTAAACAGTTATGATTCAAGAGCAGAAGCCAGTATGGCCTTTAGCAAAAAGCTGCCGGATCTGGCCATCCTTGATGTTATGCTTCACGATGAACTCGAAGGTGGTTTTGAACTCTGCAGGGAACTGCGAAACCTTTCTCCCACCCTTCCCATTATCTTTCTTACCGCCAGAAATTCCGATATCGACCGTGTCTCAGGGCTCCGACTCGGTGCCTGGGATTATCTTACAAAGGACACCACAACACTCGATTTCCTTCCCGTTCGCATTTCGGCCCTGTTTAAAATGCTGGAAGCCATCGCAGGGACAACCGAACAGCCCGATGAAACCATTATCATCCACGGCTCGATTCGTATTGAAGAGGAACGTAAACAGATATACTGGAAAGAGCAGCTGGTTAGTCTGACCCTTACGGAATTTTGGATTTTATGCGCTCTGGTGCATCGACCGGGTCATGTGAAATCACACGATCAACTTATGGCAGCGGCAAATGTGGTTGTTACCAATAATGCTATTGCCGCACACGTGAGAAGGATTAGAGAAAAATTTCGCGAAACAGATCCAGAATTTGACGAGATCAGAGCCGAATATGGCATGGGTTACCGCTGGATTGAGAAGTAACGATTCTATGTGTCTCAGCAGTCAGCTGAGGGGGGGCAGCATACAAAGAAGTAACAATACTGCACTGTTTTTGTTACTTTTCCTCTACAAGAAACTGCTTTTCAGCCTCTTCAAGAAGATTTTTCCTGCCAAAAAGAGTCACAATATCACCCGAGGCAAAGCAGGTACTGCCACGCGGAATATGGAGCACGCCCTCCCTGTCTACAGAAACCACATTAATGGAATTGGAGAGTTCCAACTCCTTGAGTTTCTTTGCAACTGCATAGCAGCCCGTTTTCAAACGAAACTCTGTAAAATCATTATACTGCTCCCGTCGCAAGGATATCTGATCCTCAAGTAACTGCCCTCTCTGTTTACGCACGATACCAACATCATAGGCCCTTAAAATATCACTGCGGCTTATTAATCCAAGAAGCTTTTTTTCCGACGCTCTTGAAACAACCGGCAATCTCGCAAGATCCCTGGGAGCCATTTTCTGGATTGCGGTATAAATAGGCTCATCGGAAAAGACCGTCAAAGGCTCAGGTGTTGCCAAATCTTCAACCTTCAATGTTCGAAGATTTAGTGAATCCTGCGACAGAGTCTTCTCCATATCCTGGAGAGTAACAATTCCCCAAAGCAGATCATTCTTATCGAGCACAGGAAAACCGAGTAAATTCGTCTCCTGGAATCGCTGGTACAACTCAGCAAGAGTCTGATCTTTATAGATGGTTAGCGGCGAGCGCAGCATAACCTCACGCACCATCACCCCCTGCATAATATCCTTATCCCGCCCCTGATCAAAACGTATACCACGCTTAACAAGCTTTACTGTATAGATGGATTCGGGGTGCAGGTACTGGGCAAGATACGATGCCGTGACCGCCGTGAGCATAAGCGGCAGAATCAACGCATAGTCATTACTCATTTCAAAAACGATCAGCATAGCTGTGAGTGGCGCCCGAGCACAGGCTGCAAAAACAGCCGCCATACCAACAAGCGCATAGGCCCCGGGAGGGCCTGCAAGCACAGGATTCCACATTGCAAACAGTTCCCCCATGGCACCACCAAGCATCGCCCCGATAAAAAGGGATGGCGCAAATACACCACCGGAATTCCCGGAACCAAGGGTGAGGGAGGTGGCCAGTGGTTTCAAAACAATCAGTAGGGCCAGAATCCAGAAGCTTGTTTTGCCATGAAGGGCCTCTTCAATAAAGGTAAACCCAGGACCATATACATGGGGAATATTTTCAATAAGCGGCATTCCCAGTTGAAACTCAGTCGGGTTATTAAAGCTGGTATTTGTAAATTGAAGATAGCAAACACCCAACAGACCAAGAAGCAGAGCACCGATGGCAGGTTTGAGAGCAAGCGGAAATTTCCAGTTATCAAAAGCATCCTCAAACCAGGAAAGCATACGAATAAAGCCAACGCCAACAAGTGCTGCAACCAGTCCAAGAAGCAGATAAAAAAGAATAGTCAGCGGTGATTCCATACTATAAGAAGGGACGGTAAAAGCGGGACGATCACCGAGATAGATCTGGCTAACAACGGCTGCGGACACTGCCGCTATCACCACGTTGCCAAAAGCCCGTACCTGCAGTTCACACATCAAAACTTCAATGGCAAAAGCAACACCTGCAATGGGTGCATTAAAGGTGGCGGCAATACCGGCTGCAGCTCCGCAGGCCACAAGATTTTTGATACGGTCATCGGAGAGATGAAGAACCTGGCCCATTACAGAGCCGAGTGTGGAGCCGACCTGAACAATTGGTCCCTCACGCCCAGCAGATCCACCTGTTCCAATACAGAGAGCAGAGGCAACAATCTTGGCTATGGCAACCCGCGGTCGAATGCGACCACCACGCATAACAAGTGCCTGCATAACTTCAGGGACACCATGTCCCTTTGCCTCACGGGCAAAAAAGGCAATAATGGGTCCGGCGAGTAAAGCACCAGCAATGGGTACCAGAGCATAACTCCAGATACCCAAATGGGGAAAAAGATACCCAACCGTTGTGTAGGATCTGTTTTGAATAATTGCGATGAGACGGATAAAGGCCACCGCCGCAAGGCCGGTGGAAGCACCAATAATAACGGAGAGTATCAGCAGCAACAATCCTTCCGGGGGAGTCGTTCTGTCTAAGATTGCGCCAAAAGGATTACGTTTCATAACTTCTGCTTATCGTGTCTGGTAAATCTGTCCATGCTGGCAGTTCATACTGATAACCTGTCCAGTTCTGAGTTTTTCAGTAGCGTTTTTCACCCCTGTAATCACAGGAATATCTTTTTCCCTACCAATAATGGCCGCATGAGATGTGAGCCCTGGCTGTTCGGTAATAATTCCTGCTACGCCCCCTATGTTGTTAAGCATATAATTATCAGTATTACAAGTAACAAGAATGTTTCCTGCCTTAAAATCATCAAGGCTTGAGGTTTCATCCAGCACGGTAATCTCAGCCGTGATAGTCTTCTTCCCAATCCCCTGGCCATGCAGGTTAATATCACCCACCTCATGAATCTTTAACATATTGGTGGAACCACTGATTTTAAACGGAATCCCCGCAATAATCACAATGGTATCTCCGGATTTCATCAGACCATGCTCTATGGAACGGACAATTGCATCATCAAAAAGCTTATTTACTGAATCTTCATCCGTTACCTCAAGGGGCACTACTCCCCAGAGCAGCTGCATCTGCCGCCTCACCGTAGCATCGGGACTGGTCGCAACAATTGGAGGCTGCGGACGATGACGGGCAACCATTCTCGCAGTCTGTCCACTCTCGGTTGCCGCTAAAATTGCATCCGCCTGCAAATCAGCCGCAATGGCGCAGGCAGCATAACAGATAGAGTTGGACACGGTTTGAGTGGAATAACGGGCACCGGCGCTCAAGAGCTCCCCATAGGGCAGGGCAGCTTCTGAAATTTCCGCATTTTTCACCAGAAATCGAACTGCCTCTAGCGGATATTTCCCAACCGCTGTTTCACCCGACAACATCACCGCATCACTGCCATCAAAAATAGCGTTGGTCACGTCACTGGCTTCAGCCCTTGTGGGTCTTGGGCTTGTGATCATGGATTCCAGCATCTGGGTTGCAGTAATAACAGGTTTCCCCTGGCGATTGGCCATATCAATGATTTTTTTCTGGATCACCGGTACTTTTTCCAGCGGTAGCTCAACACCAAGGTCCCCTCTTGCCACCATCAACCCATCAGACAAATCAAGAATGTCCGCCAGATTATCAAGTGCCTCCTGATTTTCAATCTTTGATATAAGCTGCTGTCTGCCGCCAACTTCTTCAATAACCCGACGGACCTCCAGGACATCTTCAACCTTACGGATAAATGAAGCTGCAATAAAATCAACTTCCTGTTCAGCTCCAAATCGAATATCAGTGATATCTTTTTCCATTAATGGCGGCAGATTTACTTTTACCCCGGGAAGACTGACCCGCTTATGTTCTCCAAGACGACCACCAACCAGCACTTCGGTACGGATATCATTTCCATGAAGCCCCGCTACTCGTAATGCCAGCTTGCCATCGTCAAGAAGGATGGTATCCCCGACATTCACATCATCCGACAAGCCTTGATAATTTACGGAAACCATCTCAGCAGTTGCGTCAACCACATCAATTGTGAGAAAGAAGGTCTGTCCTTCCAGAAGAGTAAGGTACCCGCCATCAATATCGCCGGTCCGAATCTCTGGCCCTCTGGTATCAAGCAGAATAGCACTCTCAGTGCCTGCCCGTGCCCTCGCTTCCTTCACGGCAGCAATCAAATCAGCCTGGGATTCATGGTCGCCATGGGAAAGATTAATGCGAAAGACGTCCGTTCCTGCAAGAATCAACTCATGAATCTGCTCCACACTGTGACTGGCAGGACCAAGTGTTGCTATTATTTTTGTTTTTCTCATTGTTTTCACCTGTTACTATCGTATACTTTCCGTAGGATTCAGGGTCAGTCTAGCCAATTTTGACCCTCTTGGGAAATATTGATTCAAACTATTTATCAGCAGAACAACTTAAGGTTAAAGGAATAATCATCGCTAAACAGTTATGCGCATCTCCCTTCGTTTAAAACTTACTCTTATTTCTCTTTTGCTGCTGCTCATTCCCCTGATCGGTTTCAGGTTCAGTGCCATGCTGCAATCGAACCTTCTTGCGAGTCGGGAAGATGCCTTAATGTTTACGGCAAAGGCGGTGGCAACGACCCTTGCCAATCGCCCGGATATTTTTGATCGTGAATTATTCCACTCTCTTGATCAGAGCCGTGACCTGTACTTATTCCGACTTTCAAGCTCCATTCGCCTCAATGGCAAAGTGGATGACTGGCAGCCGGAACTTGATCAGAGTAAAAAATTTGGCATTGAACATGTCCTCTCTTCCACTTCGGCATATAATGCTGATTCACTCAGCTTCAAACATCTTGTCGGACAACGTGGGAAATACCTCTATGCCCTTTTTCTTGTCCAGGATAACAACGTGATTTATCGCCACGAGAATTCACTCTATCCTGAAAAAGCGGATCATATACAGATAGGTCTCCAGGATCCGACAGGTAAATTGAAGCGCTATCTGGTAGCCACCGAGAAACCCGGCTGGGTCAACGGATTTCAGATGGCAACCGATACGGAAAGCCAGCTGCCACTAGCCAACGAGCCTCGCATTCAGGGAGTCTGGACCGAAACAGACGATGGATATATAGTTGAGATTCGGATTCCCCTCGATATGATTGGAAAACGGCTCGCCTTTGCCGTGGCTGATGTGGATGACAGCAGCACCCGAGCAGTAGAAACCCTGATAGGCACCGCCAATCCGGGTGAGATAGGAGAACTTGGTTGGCTCCTTGCCCCATCCCGTGATATTGAGGCACTGTTGAAAAATCTTGATCGCCCCCATTCTCGCATCAGAATAGTGGACAGTAACCGGCGGGTCCGAGCTCGGTTCGGAAGTCTCCAGACCACTGAAACGCCCACTTCCATGGAGGACCAAAACAGAGACTCAACCCTTAACTGGATTCATCAGCGACTCACTCCGGTGTATCGTCTCTTCACGGAACCCTTTACAACAAGTTTCAGCACGACTGAATCGAGAGCAAAGCAACTGGATATTATGGGAATAGAGGAAGGGCTTGCCGGAAAATCAAGCATCACCCACTACCAGTTGGACGATGCTCAGGTGGAAGTTATGGCAGCCATCACTCCGCTGACCGATGGAAACAATGTGGTGGGAGCAGTTGTTGTGGAACAGACCACAAACTCTATTCTGGCTCTTAAAAACCGTATGATAGAAGAGTCCATAGGGCTTACAGTACTAGCCTTTTTATTTATTGGACTCGGTTTACTGTTTTTTGCCTCACGCATCTCAAGCCGTATCCGGCGGTTGCGAAATCAGGCGGCAAATGCCATCAGTGACGATGGCCGAATTGTTTCGAAAATCACTGCAGTGAAGGCAAAAGATGAAATCGGAGATCTGACACGAACCCTTTCCACTATGCTTGATCAGCTCAAGGAACAGAATGAATACCGTGAAAATATGGCAGACAATCTGGAGCATGAAATGCGTACTCCTCTTGCCGGGATTGCCGCTTCCCTCAAAAACATGGAACAGGAACTGACTGGTTCTAAAAAACAGATCAAAGAATATATGACATGGGCACTGCGCGATGTGCAGCGTATGGAATCGCTGCTCACAGCAATTCGGGATGCTACCTCCCTACAGGACGCACTCGATCGAGATTTCCCGGAAGAATTTGACCTTGGAGCAGCAGTTGCACTCTGGATAGAACATGGCTGGCAGCCCGGTTATCCTGACGTTCTTTTCAGCTATGAACCTCCTGAGTATCCGATAATCATTTATGGCGACCCGGACAGACTTCGACAGATGCTGGAAAAACTTATCGACAATGCGGTCTCTTTTCATCTTGCTGACACACCCATCGTCCTGAACCTTTCAAGCAATCAGAAGAGCATTGATCTCAGCATTTTCAATCAGGGACCAGGCATTGCACCTGAGATGCTTGGACAGATATTCAACTCAATGGTTTCAGTGCGTACCCAAAAGGGGACGTCTCCCCATCTTGGTCTTGGATTATATATTGTCCGAACTATTGTGGAGCATCATCAAGGAAGCATACGGGCGGAAAATAAAAACGATGGAAAAGGCGGCGTTTCTGTTATTGTTAATCTTCCCAAACGAATAACAGACGTAACTCAGCAGCACTCCAACTACGTCCATTCTAACCTCCTCGAATAGCATTAGTATGCTTCGGAGGCCAAAATTAACGAATTTGAAGCACGGAGTCTTCGCTTACCCGGAGTCTGCGCTTACCCGGGGTCTACGCTTACCTGCTAAACAGTTACACCCCAAGAGTACTTCCTTCGGGGCGCGTTAAGAGTTACGGGTAATTCGTTGCCCTCGCTAAATAATTACTAACAGGTATCGCAACAGACTCTCAAAATGACATATCTCTATCAAGATAAAAAGTGGCTGGTGGTCAACAAACCATCCGGCATATCCACTCACAGAGCACACCCCGGTGATCTTGGCCTGGCTGAATGGCTGGATTTACACCGAAATATACAGGTACATATCTGCTCACGTCTCGACAAGGGAACCAGCGGCGTACTGCTTTTTGCGCTTAGCTCCAAGGGAGTGGCCGAGGCACAGACGATCCACGAGCAGGAGCTGTCGCAAAAAAGCTATTTTTTTATCGCCGGGAAAACAGCGACCGAATCATGGACCTGTAGTGATCCACTCGATGGAAAAGCCTGCACAACACGTTTTAGCAAGATTAAAGAAGGCAGAGACTATGCACTCTACAAGGCGGTTATCCATAGGGGACGAACTCACCAGATAAGACGCCATGCGGCAGCATCTGGAATTCCGCTTCTTGGCGACACAGAATATGGGGGCGCTGATTTCAGCAGACTCTGTCTTCATTGTGAAAAGACGCAATGGCCTGGAATTGACCAGGAATTGTATGCCCCGCGACCATCCTGGTTTGCATCCTGTCTTGATAGAGACAGGCAGGAGAGTTCCTACCTGGCACTTGTTGAACGACGCTATCCATTTCTTGCCCCCATTACAGATTCCTGCCGACTTCTGCATCGCGGCGAATATTCACAGGATCTAGCCATTGATAAGTATGGCGACTGGCTCTGCGTCACAGGCTATAACGAAAAAATCCCTGCCAAAAAAGTTCTGCAGACCCATAAAGAACTCCTTAAAACCCTCTGCACGACCTGCAATTGCAAGGGAGGAGTTGTAAAGACCAACCTACGGGATCCCCATAAGAACAGACTCTTTGCTGATATTGCCCCCTGGGGAGATCCCATCCCTGAGTCTTTTCTGGTTCGGGAACACAATCTACACTTCAAAGTACAACTAAACGACAGACAGCACGTGGGACTTTTTCTCGACCAGCGGGACTCACGCAGCCGAATTGCCAGGATAGCCAAAGGAAAACGGGTGGCAAATCTGTTCTCCTACACCTGTTCCTTCTCTGTCTATGCGCTGGCGGCTGAGGCAGAAGTTGTCTTTTCAGTGGATCTTGCCGCCGGATGTTTGAAACAGGGCCGTGAGAACCTTGCCATCAACCAGCTGGAAAACCGTGGCAACGCAAAATTCATAAAGGAAGACGTGCGAAAGTGGCTGGCCAGACAGCTACGTAAAAAAGAGAACCGACCAGAGGATTTTGTCCCCTTTGATCTGGTGATCTGTGACCCACCTGTCTTTGCAGCAGGAAGCAAAGGAAAGAGCTTTCATGTGGAAAAAGAGTGGCCGGAACTGAGCCGAAGTATCAGCAACATACTTGCCGACGATGGAGTAGCACTTTTTGCCAATAATCATCAGGCGGGACCTGAAACATTTTACCACGAAGTCTTACACAAAACATTCTCCCACGTTACACGTCTCACGCCCCCCATTGATTTTCCTAACATTGCAGGGATTTCTTCCCACGTTCGATTATACTGGTGTAAAAAATAACAAAATGCGATAATCCACAGACAAGACTATGAGCAACTTGTCCCGGTTAAGAAGCACATTCAAATATCTACAACAGGAAAACACCAGCAATGAACAGATTATGCGAATTGATCACCTGGGTTTTTGATCCCCTTCACCACTATTATGAACATGAGAAGGTACATCGTAAGATCTCCGTTATGCTGGTGCTGTTTTTTATCGCAAGCCTTCTGATAATCGAGCTAAAACGTCAACAACTTCTGCCCGAACAGCTCAGTATCATTATCCCCGGAAATCATTTTTACGCCATCAGCTGGGCATTTACAATGATCCTCATCCTTGAGGTTATCAGTCTTATTTTTACTCTTCCCTGCTCTTTTTCCCGATCAGTGGGAAAACAGTTCGAAATCCTCTCTCTTATCCTGATACGTAATGCCTTTAAGGAATTATCCTCCTTTGAAGAACCGGTTACATTTCTTGGCAACGAAGAAAGTATACTTCATATTCTTTCCAATGGATTCGGTGCATTTATCGTATTTGCCCTTCTCAGTTTCTACTATACACTCCAGAAAAAAAGCATAGGCGACCGGGATCATATTGATAATGTATTTCATTTTGTTGCTGCAAAAAAGGGTATTTCTCTTATCCTGCTTATTTCATTTATAACCATGGGGATACACTCTTTCTATCTCAGCCTGACGGGTGTTGAGCATGCAGATTTTTTCCATGGCTTTTATACCCTGCTTATTATTACTGATATCCTAGTGGTTCTTATTGCCCAGATTTTCCATCCGGCTTTTTATACAATTTTTCGTAACTCAGGCTTTGCTCTCTGCACCCTGATCATCCGTCTGGCACTGGTTGCTCCGGTCTATTACAACGTTCTTCTCGGTGTGATAGCCATCGTTCTGGCAATCCTCCTGACAGTTATCAGCGGCCGGATGTTTCCTGAAGACCAAAAGTCGAAAGCGAGCACATAGGGTGAACGCTTCTTTTTCCTAAGAACCCTCTATTTCGTGGCAACCCAGATCATATGACGGCTACCTCCTTTTTTTCCACGCGCCCGAACGGTCACTTCCTCCACTGCAAACCCGGATTGACGCAGGCGTTTTGAGAAGACGGGGTCGGGCCCGGCTGACCAGACAGCAAAAACACCTGAAGGCTTCAATACGGAATGGGCGGCCTGAAGACCTGCCCTGCTATACAACCAGTTATTTGCACTTCTGGTAAAACCATCGGGGCCATTATCCACATCGAGCATAACACCATCGTAACTCTCTGAATTCGCTCGTAGCAGCTGCGCCACATCCCCCTCCCGTACCGTCACCCGCTTATCCCTCAAAGGATCTCCGCAAAGTTCGGCCATGGGGCCAAGATTCCATCTCACCACAGCAGGAACCAGTTCCGCGACTTCAACCCTGCCCAGTTCCTCAAGATGCTGCAATGTTGCAGCCAGAGTAAAACCCATGCCTAAGCCACCGATTAAAATCTTTGGATCCTGGTTACCTTTCAGCCTTGCGCAGACGAGTTCGGCCAAAGCATCCTCGGACCCGTGGACACGACTGTTCATTAATTCCAGACCATCCACCCGTATGGAGTACTCACGATCCCGCCGATACAAGGCAAGAAGCTCCGACCCTCCGGGCACAGGGACACTATCGAGTAATTCCCATGGTTTCATCTAAGCACCAATTACTTTAACCCGGCCAACAGCACCACTTTCCAAGCGCACCTTAATACCGTGGGGATGGGTGGGGGAGTTTGTGAGAATATCTTTAACAACACCATCGGTCAGTTTGCCGGATCGCTGATCCTGCTTGAGAACAATAGAAACCTTGATACCGGCTTTAATATCGGAGCGTTTTGAACCATTCATAGTAGTTTTGTAACCTCAGCAGGTTGTCTTTTTATTCAAAAAAAGTCACAAACAGAGTGTAGTTGAAGATTACACTGAATAGTTAGGTGATTTTTTCGTTGTTTACATTATTATTAAGGGTGTTCAGTAAAGGATAGTTCTTACCAGATGAAAATAAAGATCGCGAGTAAATCGTAGCATGAAAGTAATTATTGCAGAAAAGCCATCGGTGGCACGTGACATTGCAGCTGTACTCGATATCAAAGCCAAAAAAAACGGCTATATCGAGGGGCGTGGTTGCGCGGTTACTTGGGCCTTTGGCCATTTGGTAACCCTTATGGAACCGGGTGAGTACGATCCTGCCATGAAACGCTGGTCCCTGAATACTCTCCCCTTTGTGCCCTCTGAGTTTAAACTCAAATTAATCAGCAATCGGGGCGTTGATGAGCAGTTTCAGGTTATCAAGACACTGTTTGAACAGGCTGAAGAAATCGTCTGTGCAACGGATGCAGGGCGGGAAGGTGAACTTATCTTCCGCTATATTCTTGCACTGTGCAACTGTGAAGACAAACCTATTCGCCGCCTCTGGCTCAACTCTCTGACCCCGGATGCGATCCAGGCAGCATTTAAGGATCTACAGGATGGTCACGACTACGACCCACTCTACGCAGCCGCACGCTGTCGCAGTGAATCTGACTGGATTGTGGGATTAAATGCCACCAGATACTACACCGTACGTCATGGGCGGATCGGCGGGGGGAACGACCGGGTTCTCTGGACCATTGGGCGTGTCCAGACCCCCGTTCTTGCAATGATTGTTGAACGTGATGACACCATATTGCAATTTCGCCCCCATCCGTTCTGGGAACTCAGCACCCGCTACCGGGAAGTTGTTTTCAAGTATAAGGGGAATCGTTTTGAGAAAGCAGAAAAGGCGGAGCTTCTACTTGAAAAAATAACTGACCAGCCATTTGAGATCACAGCAATCACAGCAAAAAAGAAGAAAGAACAGCCGCCACAGCTCTTTGATCTGACCACACTACAGCGGGAACTAAACAAACTGCATGGTATCTCGGCTGCCGACACCCTTACTGCAACCCAAAGTTTATACGAAGCCAAGCTTGTCACCTATCCACGAACCGATTCACGCTATCTTAGTGAAGATATGAAGCCGCGCATCCCAAAAATACTGGGACAGCTAAAAGCCTTGAGACCGGAACAGATAGAAGCACTTGATCTTACAAAACTCCCTTTCACCAAACGGATTATAAACGATAAAAAGGTAACGGATCATCATGCCATTATTCCAACGGGCATGGTACCTAAACGATTTGGGCCAAACGAGCAGCTGGTATATGACGCCATTACAACGCAGTTTATTGCAACCTTCTATCCCCTTTGCCTCAAAAATATAACCAGCGTTGAGGGCACGAGCAACAACATAGCATTTCAGGCAAAAGGGACACAAGTTGTCGATCCGGGATGGACCGTTCTTTTTCCAAAAAAGAAGAAGGCAGCGACCGACGGACAGATTCTGCCAGCCTTTGAAAAGGGAGAAAACGGAGCACATGAGCCCTTCCTGCGCGAGGGAAAGACCATGCCCCCCAACCACTTCTCGGAAAATTCATTGCTGGGAGCGATGGAGGCAGCAGGGAAGTTTGTTGAGGATGACGCCCTACGTGAAGCGCTCAAAGAGCGTGGTATCGGTACACCGGCAACCCGGGCGGCCATTATTGAAACGCTACTGCGCCGAAACTATATTCGGCGTGAGAAAAAGCAGCTCCGCTGTACAGATATGGGCCGCTGCCTGATTGCCCTGATCAGAGACCCGCTCCTTAAATCCCCCGAAATGACCGGTGAATGGGAAGAGAAGCTCAAACAGATTGAACGCAGTGAGCTTGATGCCAACGATTTCATGAACGGGATCAGCAGTTATATTCAGGAGATGATTCAAGGTAGCAGCAAAGAACTTGAGCACGGGCGTTGGGGAAATTGCCCACTCTGCGGCGAAGAGATCATCAAAGGAAAACAGGCTTATGGCTGTTCCGGCTGGAAAGAGGGCTGCCCCTTTGTGCTTGAGGCACACTGCGGGGAGAAGCAACTCTCCCCGAAACAGATCCAGATCCTGCTTCAGCAACACATCCTGCCAAATCCCGTTCGTATCAACGATGAGCTGCGGATGCTTATTCTCTCCACACAGGGATTTCCAATGGACCTGCGTTTACCTTCTGCCGACCGCCAGAAACAGGTGAGTAAAACGGATCGCAGCTAAGGCTACCTTGCTGGTATCGCCTTTTCAGCACTGCTTTCTCCTTTTGGGATATGCAGATATTTTTTCAGAAACATCCACAGGGTAAAAGAAAACAGACCGCTGCCAATGGCAATAAAACCAATAAATGTGATCTTATCAGGCCAGTCAAGTGATACAACTCCCATGGCCATTGCCCCGCAAATAAAATAGGAAAAAACCATAACGGAAGAGGCCGTTCCGGCATCCGTATTCACCTGTTGCAAAACCAGATTATTGGATGGTGGACGACTCAAACCAAGAGACAAAGTAATCAACCCCATGGGAAGTGCGAGTTGCCAGCAACCGTTGAACGGCGTGGCAAGCATCCATATCCCACCAATAGCAACACCTGCATAGCCTGCAGTGATCATACGAAATGTTCCGATCTTTCTCCCAAATCGCATACAGATCATGGATCCCATCATAAAACAGAAGGCGTTTGCACCAAAAAAGAGACCAAAGAGACTCTCCCCCATCTGGAATCTGCTGATATAAATAGTTGAGGAAGCGGCAATAAAAGAAAACAGGGCCAGACTTGTTACCGCATTGCACAGAACAAGTCCCACCAGACGAAAATTACTTAAGACCCGGCCATAACTCCCAAACAGCGCTGAGACAGAAGTCCCCTCTTCTCCTTCGTGAGTTTCCGGGGTAAACCAGACCCCCATAAGAGCCACTATCCCCATTATCCCCTGACTGATAAAAATCCAAGGCCAGGAGAGATATTCCATAATAAAACTCCCTATCAAAGGAGCAACCATGGGAGCTAAGGCCATAATTACCGAAATCTGGCTTAACACTTTTTCCCGCTGACCACTCTCGAGCCTGTCCCTTGCCATGGCAAGTGATATGGCGGATGCGGCTCCTGCACCCATTGCCTGAATAATCCGGGCAGCCACAAGCATCCAGATATTCTGGGCCAGGGCACAAAGGATACTGGCTGCAATAAAAAGGAGTAATCCTGCAATTAGCGGCGGTTTTCGTCCAAAACGATCGGATAAGGGGCCATAGAACAACAGGGAGATACAGTAAACGGCAAAAAACAGCGTAAGGGTCAGATTTATAACGGAAAGAGGCTGGTTCCAGATACTCTGTAAATGAGGCGTGGCGGCAAGATACATATCCGTTGCCAGGGGTGGAAAAGCTGTGAGCAGAGCAAGCAGGAGGATAAAGCGTTTCATACGTTCCTCCTTAAAACCCGTACAGGTCAAGACAGAGTAAAAGAGCAGTGTAGCTGATCGCTGAAAAAGCGGTTGCCAACACCACAATGGTTCCTGCAAGATCAGCATCCCCATCTAGTTGACAGGCCATTATATACGTAGACACCGCAGTAGGTGCACCTGCCAGCAGCACTCCTATGGCAAAATCAACGCCTGTTATATCAAGTGCAAACATAAATCCAGCGGTGATCAGGGGCAGAAGAAACAGTTTCATTATTGTGACCAGCGCCGCTTTTGGAATATCACCCTTCAAACTTGCCAGTGAGAAACTGCCGCCTATGGAGAACAGGGCCAGAGGGAGCGACATTCCCGTAACAATATTGAGCGTCCGATCAAGAATAACCGTCATAGGGATTTGAAAATAACTCCATAGAAGCCCCACCAGGCAGGCCAAAATCAAGGGATTACTGATAATCAACTTTACAATTTCCCTAAAACTGGTCCGTTGCTGCTGTTGAGGCAGAACCAAGGCTAAAATTGCAAACAGATTCAGCACCGGAACCAGAAAACCGATTAAAATCCCGGCTCGTGTCAAACCGATATCACCATAGGCGTTATAGATGATGGCAAGCCCGATATAGGCAAGATTCCCCCTAAAGGATCCCTGGCAAAAAGAACCCTGGATAGCAGCTGGAAAAGATCGCCACTTTCCGTACAAATAAGCGATTAGAAAACAACAGGCAACTCCGCCATTTGCTGCAATTACCAGTTTGAAGTTGAAACTGGCGGAGAAATCCGCCCCTGCAATCTTATAGACAAGAAGCAGCGGCAGACAAACATAGTAGACCAGCTTGTTGACCTGAGTAAAAAAATCCCCGTCCACCAACCCCAGCCTGCGAATAGCATAACCAAGCACAATAACCAGGAATACGGGAAGAACAATTTCGATAACATTCAGCATGGTCTCTCTTCTACTGAAGAGTTCATACTTTTGCCATACATTTATAAGAGAGCTTACTACAGAGACCGGAAGGATGGGCTAACTAAAGAATTCTTGCAAACCGACAGGGATTATTATAAAAAGATTTCCATACAAAAAGGAGTCTCTACCATGTCAGCAGAAAGTGCTATTTCGTTTTTATTTATTATTTTCATTTTTGCCATCACCCCAGGACCTGGCGTTTTTGCTCTTTTGGCAAGATCTCTTTCCTCTGGAATCAGGCCATGTATCGGACTGGCACTCGGTATGACTATAAGCGATATAGTCTATCTTATTCTTGCATGCTTCGGCCTTGCCGTTATTGCAGAACAGTGGGCAGGGCTCTTTATGGTTATCCGTTTTATCGGCGCCTTCTATCTTTTGTATCTTGGCTGGAAAATATGGACATCCTCCCCTGAAACATCTCTGCAGGATGGTGCAACGGACACAACGCACACAGTGAGCAAAAGCATATTCCAGGGCTTTCTCATCTCGGCATCCAACCCCAAAGTGATCTTCTTTTATATCGCCTTTCTTCCCACCATTATGGACCTTGGCAGCCTGACATCCTCCGATATTGTCCTAGCTTCGGTTATTACTTTCGCGGGACTTATGGCAGGTCTTATGACGGTGGCAGTCTGTGCTTCATCTGCACGACGATTCTTTAAATCTACTAAGGCAGTTAAAGGCTTAAACCGTACATCCGGTGGAATTATGATTGGGGCCGGTGCCTATCTTGGGCTTCACGGCTGATCTGCGGGACACAGACCTCCGGGACAAAGTAGGGACTATCTTTCCTGCTCTTTGTTCCCAGTGTGAAAAATAAGCACCCTCTTTTTATCGCGAGTCAGTATCTGACGGGCCACTTTTGCCGGAACCACCTCATAGCCATCTGCAAATGTAACAATTGCCAGAAGACCGCGACTGAGTTGTTCCGTCATTTCTTCAGTGACAAAAATTCGCTCAATTCTGTTCTGATCCACAAAATGGTACGGCTCTCCACGATCATCACGTTCCAGCTTACTCTGTTCTATCAGCTGTTTTACCTGAGCCTCTCGTTCACGCTGCTGTTTTTCCGCCGCCTGTTTTTTATTTAATTCACGGTTGCGTGCTGCCTGAGCCACCTGTTCTTTTTTGGCCTTGTTACTGATTTCAACAGAAGAATCTTCTTTTTTCTGCTTGCGATTAATATGTTTTGCACGCTTTACCTTGCTTACCTGTTTCTTATTAACCAGACCAGCCTTGAGCAACTGATCCTGAAATGGATTTCCCATGGTTTTTATTTTCCTTACAAAGTAGTCTGTCTGATCTAAAAATAACGGTTTACCTCAAAAAGCAGACACCAGTTTAACCGACAACCCATACATACAACAGTTTTTCTTTAGCCCGAGATTCCCCATGATCCATTTAAGTAATATTTCCAAACAGTATGGCAGCCAGATTATATTTATACAATCCAGCTTGCAGATTCTCCCCGGTATCAGAACCGGACTCGTTGGCCCAAATGGGGCCGGGAAAAGTACCATATTCCGCCTTATAACCGGAGAAGAAGAGGCTGACAAAGGAGAAATTTCCTGTTCTAAAAAAACGGTGATTGGCTACTTTTCCCAGGATGTTGGAGATATGGCTGGACGCTCCGCCCTTGAAGAAACGATGTCTGCTGTGGCTGAAGTAATGGTACTTGCTGAACAGATCACCGAGATGGAAGCAGCCATGGCGGAACCCATGGACGATGACAAACTTGCTGCCCTGCTGGAACGCTATGGAGATGCGCAGGAAGAATTTGAACACCGGGGCGGATATGATCTTGAAACCCGTGCCAAATCCGTACTGACAGGGCTTGGGATCGGGCCGGATGAGTATGACCGCCCAGTTGAATCCTTTAGTGGCGGCTGGAAGATGCGCATAGCTCTTGCCAAAATCCTCACCATCAATCCCGATGTACTGCTTCTCGATGAACCAACAAACCATCTTGATATCGAATCCATTTTATGGCTCGAGGAATGGCTTAAGGAAGACTTTAAAGGCGCGCTTCTGATGACCAGCCATGATCGAACCTTTATGAATTCCATTGTGAGTCGGATCACCGAAGTTGCCAACAAAACCATCACCACCTACGGGGGCAACTTCGACTTCTATCTGACCGAAAGAGAAATCAGACGAAAGAACCTTCTGGCCAGTTACCGCAGACAGCAGGAGATGCTTGCCAAAGAGGAGGACTTTATTGCCAGGTTTGCCTCGCGGGTTTCCCATGCCGCTCAGGTACAGTCACGTATAAAAAAGCTGGAGAAAATAGAACGTATCGAACTGCCGCCAGAGCAGAAGACCATGCGGTTCAGCTTTGCAGAGCCTCCCCGCAGCGGAGACGATGTGGTGGCCATGGAAAATCTTGCCAAAGCATGGCCACTTGAAAACGGTGCTCAAAAAAAGGTATTCAGTGGCATAAGTGGCATGATCAGACGACGGGAAAAGATAGCCGTGGTTGGGGTAAATGGGGCCGGAAAATCCACCTTTTTGAAAGTGGTGGCAGGAGAGACAGAAGCAAGTGAGGGGAACATCACACTGGGGGCAGGAGTTGCCGTTGGCTACTTCAGTCAGCACTCCATGGATGTACTCGATGGCAACAGAACAGTATTTGAAACCATTCAGGAAGTGATTCCACAGGCACATATCGGAACAATCCGTAACCTGTGCGGAGCCTTTCTTTTCCAGGGAGAAGATGCTGACAAACGTATTTCTCTGCTTTCCGGCGGCGAGAAAAGCCGGGTGGTTCTGGCCACACTTTTAGCTCGTCCACTCAATTTTTTGATTCTCGATGAACCAACGAACCATCTTGATATGCAATCTAGGGACATCTTGCTAGGAGCACTTCAAAAGTTCGCAGGGACGGTTATTCTTGTAAGCCATGACCGTCACTTTCTTCACTCGTTGGTTGACCATGTTATGGAGATTGATCATGGGGAAATGCGCCTGTATGGAGGAGATTATGACCATTATCTCAGAAAATCACAGGCGGACAAGCAGTAAACATCCCTCACGCTGTCAAAGCATTCTTTGTAGCTCCACGCCATTTAGGGTAACATGCATTATAGAGCCTTAAGGTTCTGTTAAAATATTCTTTTTTGAAAGGTGCTGACATGCAGTGTCCAAGCTGTGGAAATAAACAGAGGAGCCATGTTGAATGTGAACGCTGTGGCATTATTTTTGCGAAATATACAATCCGGCAACAGCAACTGACCGATGCAAAAACAGCAAAAGAGGAACTGGCTCAGAAAAAGAAGGGCTCAACTTCAGGACTGGTAATTGGACTTGTCATCGGATTAGCAATTGGTGGCGGTGCCTTTCTCTACCTTGGCGGCTCCTCCAAAACGACCAGCCCTCAAAGTGAGATTACCACCGTAACTCCGCCAATACACAGTCGAGAAAAGCAGCCAGAGAGTATCCGCCAGCAACAACCCACCCCACCAGCACTACAGAGTGGCAACAGCTCACTTGAAGGACTTGCAGCACAACTCAACGAAAAATATCCCGCAAATAATCCCATCGGAAAAGCGCGTAATGCCACTGTCTATATTAAAACCACCTGGGGGAGCGGATCTGGATTTTTTGTCACGGATAATGGTTTGATTATCACCAATAGACATGTGCTCCAGATGCAGGATAAAGAACTCAATGCATTGAATGCAAATGCGGCAAAGGGTGCAAAAGCTCTGGCCAGCGAGAAAAAAAGAATACACTATTTAAAGAGCAAGGTATCCCAGGTACGCGACCAGGAGATGCGACAACAGGTGCTTGAAGATATCAGAACCCGGGAACAGGACTTCGTAAAATACAAACGTCTCCATCAGCAATTACTTGATAAAATATCCGACATAGAAATGGCATCCCCCACCGATGATGTTAAAGTGATACTAATCGACGGAAGCACCTGGCCTGTAAGCTCAGTAACCATCAGTGATCGCCACGACTTGGCCCTTGTCTCCATTAACGCTTATAGCTCCCCTTATCTTTCCGTTTCCCACGGTGCAAGAGGTCAGGGGGAAAGAGTTTATACCGTTGGCAACCCTCATGGCCTGCGACATACGGTAACTTCAGGGGTCATCTCCGGCTATAGAACATACAATAACGAACCATTTATCCAAACCGATGCCCCCATCAATCCTGGGAACAGCGGCGGCCCTTTAATCGATGAGACGGGTGATGTGCTTGGCGTGAATACCATGATTATTCGTGACACTGAAGGTATTGGATTTGCCATTCCAATGGCTTCTGTCCTTGAAGAATTTGGAAACTATCTTTCTGCGGACTGAGTTGTTGAGTAGTCTTTCTCCATAATACAAACTGGATCTCTCTCTATGCCCGATTCTTCAGCATTTTTTACCATGATCTTTTCCATGGAATCCTCGGACATTCTAGCTCTGTCCATTTTTTTACTCGCCGTTTCCAGCTATAGGCTTTTTCTTTACCTCACCTACCACTACCATAATCACCGCCTTACTCTTTGT